>CALXMJ010000345.1 GCA_944389445.1 uncultured Victivallales bacterium
AGACCGCGCCGCTCTGCCGCGGCGAACGGTGACGATTCCGCCGGCGGTCATCCAGCGAAGGCAGATCCTCCATCCGTTCGAGCTTTCGTCCCCAGTACAGATTGACCGGATGATCCTCCGCATCCAGTTCCAGTGCATACGACATGTTTCCGGCACTCAGCAGAAACCTCCGTCCGTTCCGATCCTCTTGAATCTCCATATTCAAATTCCTTTCCGGCATCCTTCGATGATTTCATCCAGATTTCCTGTTGCAAGATTGACGGTGGTATCGGCGCCCCCGTAATAAACGCGGAGCTCCCGCGTTTCGATATCCGCGATCGCCCCGGTGGCAAACACGACTTCGGGAATCACGCCCTGCCGCTCGAAAGGAGTCTCCGGCGTGAGCAGATAACGGTTCATCCGTCCGATGATGCGGTCGGGATGCTCCAGATCCAGCAGCACCGCGCCGAGACTGTACCGCCAGCCGGCAAACGTGTTCTGCACGCCGTGAATCAGTTCGAGCCATCCTTCCTCCGTTCGGATGGGAACCGTGGGACCGACCTTGAGCCCGTTCCACGGCATGAAACCGCGTTGCAGCAGCGGACGGTGCTCTCCCCAGTGAATCAGATCCGGCGAGTATGAAATCCAGATATTCGCAAACGACTTCTCGTAGGGAGCCCCGACGCTGTACGGCCGGTCCAGACGCACATATTTTCCTCCGATTTTCTCCGGGAAAAGACATGGCACCCGATTGTGCGGAAGCGCAATCACCTCCATCGGTTCCGCCGTCCGGAAATCGACCGTTCTGTAAAGCAGGGCGCAGCATCCCCACTCGGAATTCGCCGGACGCATGATATAGTAGCAGCCGTCCTCCGGAAACCACGTCACGCGGCAGTCGATGGGATGGAAATCAAGTTTCCCGAACGGTTTTTCCGGATCAACGGAAAACAGCGGGGTCTCCTGAATCCTGAAATGGATTCCGTCGCGGCTTTCCGCCACATGACAGCGCGCATGGCGCTCGTTGCGCATGATGACCGAAAGCAGAAGAATCGTCCTGCCGTCCGGTGTTCTCACCTGACCGGGATTGAACACCTGATCCGCCGCCCCGAACGGAAACTCCTCCGGAGCAAACAGCGGATTCCCTTCATATCGCTTCAGCATGGATTTGTATTTGAGTTCCCTCATCACAATTATCCTTTCCTTGTTTTGCTTCCATCTTTCATTATAACGAATCTCTCTGAGAAAAGCAAGAGAGGGAAAAAATGTTTCCATGCAATAAAATCACTCGGCAATGCAACGAATGCAACAAAAAAATATTTTTCCTCCTTCCTGTGACAGGAAACGACAAGAGAAGAATCGGTGTCGCGATATCTTCATTCCGTTTGAAGTTGTTCGGAATCAGGGAGATGGGGTGTTCCGGCAGAACAGTCTCTCTTTCGAGAGGAATGGTTCTTCGAGGCTCGGGAAAAGAACGTTTGATTTAAGGAGAATGCTTTTCCGGAGAGAAGAATCATTCGGCTCCGATCGCCTTCCAGCGCTTTTCCAGCTCCTCCAGGGAAAGGATTTCCAGTGGAGGATCGGCTTCGAAACCTTTTGCGGAAAAACGGAAGTCGCCCAGCGGGGTCTTCATGACGCCTGTACGCATGGTTCCGGCAATTTTCATCGGCTCAAGCGATCCGGTCTGCCGAATGGCATCCGCGAAAATATGGACGGAGCGATATGCGACCAGCGAGAGGAAATCACGTTCATATCCTTTGATTCTCAGGAACTTGCGCAATGTTGTCCGGAATTCCTCCTTCAGGGGGATTGCCGCGGGCATGAAAATACGGTCGCGATTGCGATGGACCTTCAGCAGACGATCAAGCGGAGCAAACTCGTTGAAGTAAAGCGAACCATCCGGCAGCCGGGAGAAGATCCGTTCTGCAAGATCGACATAATCGGAAGCATCGCCGGTCTTGGTCAGGTAAATGATGTTCCGGACCGGAAAGTAATCAAGATACTGCAGCACCTGATCGCGGATGTAATTTCTGCTGCTGCTCTGGTCAAAGAGGACTCTGCCGTAAACCAGAAGACTTTTGTCATAAAAAGCCTGTTCCACACAGCTGCCGTAACTCATCGGGAAGCGGCTGTCGTCGTTCAGGATCAGAAAATGATTGCGTTTTTTCATCTCCGCCCAGTGCGCGAGAGCCCTGCTTTCGTCCTGATCGGATGCAATCGGCATAAAGAGCAGCGGATTGTCATTTCCGCGGTTGATTCGTGTGCTTTGAGCCAGAGGCGCCACCTCGGGCATGCCCGCGTCGCCGAAAAGCGCACTGAATTGCAGCACCCGTCCGGAAGTGATGGGTCCGATGACAGCGAAAATGGATGGATCGGCGGCCAGTTTTTCCGCATCCTCCTGTGCGATTGTACTGAAGTTCTGATTATCCACCCAGACAGGGTTGAGATGGCGCCCGAGGACTCCGCCGGATTCGTTCACTTCGTCGAACGCCATCTGAATCGCCTTGTTCAGAACGAAGCCGTTCTGTGCGTAGTATCGCCACGGCCCGAAGACGGCGATATTCAGAATTTTCGGATTTTTTCTCAAATAACGCGCCCGCTGCTTCAGGGGATCAGAGGGGAGAAGTTCTCCAAAGGTCGTCATAAAATTGTGACGCAGGAAAGTTCCGATTTCCGAATGAAAGGCAATCGCGATCACGGTCAGAGTCAGCAGCAGGAAAAGCCATACATGTTTTTTCTTCATTGTTCAGATACCTCTCCGGTTTCCGCGAGCTGGCGCCGGGCAAGCCGCGCGAAAATTCCATTTTGTTCCATCAGTTGCCGATAGGTTCCGCACTCGGCCATATGCCCCTCGTGCAGAACATAAATCCGGTCCGCATTCATCACTGTGCTGAGGCGGTGGGCGATCAGCAGGCGCGAAACTTTCAGTTTTTCGATTCCCCGGCTGACGGCAGCCTGGGTTTCGTTGTCGAGAGCGCTGGTCGCCTCATCCAGGAGCAGAAGTGCGGGTTTTTTCGCGAGAGCCCGGGCGATCAGGATGCGCTGGCGCTGCCCTCCGGAAACAGACCCTCCGCCGGCGGAAAGCATGGTATGCATTCCCATCGGCATTTCGCGGATATCCTGTTCGCAGCCGGCAAGACGCGCGGCCTCCCACGCGTCGTCGATGGTCAGTTTTCCGGAGTTGCCGATAATGTTGCGCAGCACGGAGTCCGGCAGAAGACGGCTGTCCTGAAGAACGACACCGATCCGGGAGCGCAGCGAATGCAGATTCACATGACTCACATCCTGCCCGTCGTAGGCGATGCTTCCGCTGGAGGGGGTTTCAAAACCGAGAAGCAGCCGGAGAAGGGTGGATTTGCCCGAACCGGATTCTCCGACCACGGCGACAAACTCTCCCGGGTGAACCTGCATCGACAGTCCGGAAAGAATCTGCGGGCGGTCCGGACCATAGCGAAATGAGACGTTCCGGACATCAATCGCTCCGGAGAGTTTTCCCGGAGGCGGTTTTGCCGCGTCATTTTCCACTTCGGCCTCCAGAATTGGACGCAGACGCCGATAGACCGGAATCGCACTGACCGCCGAAAGCAGTGACAGAACCATCTGTCCCACCGCCGTGCTGACGATCCCCAGAGCAGAAACAAAACTGACGAAGTCGGCGGAACTCATCATCGAATCGGCATCCTTCACGTGAAAATACTGCCAGGTGACAATGGAAATCACGGTCCCGATGGTCAGGACCGGAATCACCGCATTGACAACCGTTGCAAAACTGCGGCAGTTCGCAAAAGAGCGGTAAATCTGCTTCTTGGCGCTGAAACGGTCCGCCCAATGAGCAAAGACTGCGTTCTCCGCCCCAGCGGTACGGATTTTGGAAATTCCGTTGAAAAACTGCACAAGATCTCCGTTCAGCTCGCCCTCCGCGGCCAGAATGCGGACATGCCGATGCACCATCAGAATCGCCACGACAGCGAAAATGCCCAGCACGACCAGCAGAATCAGCAGGGAAATCATCCCCAGAAGCAGATCGTAATAGAGCATCAGGATCAGTGACGGAAAACAGAAAAAGCCCGCTACAACCGCTTTGACTGAAGATACGGAAAGAATTTCGCCGATCTGCATGATCCCCAGGCTGCGGATCGAAAGATCACCGACACTGAACGAACGGAAAAAACGGATCGGCAAATTCAAAAGACGATCCCAAACCGCCGCTTGAAGCGTATACTCCGCCCGAACATGAATCCTCAGGAGAGCAATGGATTCCACATATTCGAAGACCCCCTGTGTAAGCGCAAAAAGCAGTGAAATCCCGAAAAGCTGCATGAGAAGCTCGCGATCCGCCGTCGGAATCACGGTCCCGAAAATCACGCCATTGATGATCGGCACGGCCATGCTCAGCAGCGCTCCAAGCAGCATCAGACTGAACAGGACGGACAAATCACCGCGCGCCCCGCGGAACATCATCGCAAGCAGTTTTCCCGCCGTAACCGGTCCCGAAGGAAACGGCGTATAGAAACACCAGCCATCTTTGGAAAGCCCGGCTTCGTCCTGCCGGGAAAAACGGCGGATACGCGCATCCGCTGGATCAAAGATCCGCGCTTCGTCTCCGCTGCGGCCAAGCAGGGCGACCGGCGCACCCGATTCCCTGCGGAAGGAGACAAACGCAGTGAAATCCTGCTGTTCCCATCCCTGAATCAATTCCACTTTGCGGCATCGGATCTGATTGTAGTCGCAGATCCGGAGAATCCGTTCTTCCGGAGAATCTCCAGCGGAAAAGAAATGTTTGCCGGGACAGCGCAGTTCCAGCCCCATAACGCGCCCGGCGGCGGCACAGGCATCGAAAAGGGGATCGCCGGTCGACGGCGGCAGCTGGAACCGCTCCTTCGGCTGGAGCACATTGCAGATCCAGCCCAGGGCATTCCGGAGATTTTCTTTCTTTCCGCGAAGTTTCGCCTCCAGCCGCTCCTGTTCGAGTTCGAGCTGCTTCCGGGCTTCCTGAACGCAGCGTTCCGGAAGAAGGCGCCGGAGCTCTTCCGTCTGCGGAATGATTCCATTCTCATCCGTCACGGTTTCTCCGAGACTTTCGAGCCAGAGTGCCAGACCCTCGCTCCGGAAATCCGCGAGTTCGGACTCCCGGCGGCAGAGGGCCTCCAGGGCTCGTCCGGGAACCTTCAGGATGCGCGACCCGGGCAGCGGCACAGCCAGCAGGATCCTTCTGCCGTCCCCCTCCGGAGCGGACGCCGTACCGGGAATCACGCTGTGCAAAGGACACTCCCGGATTCCGAGGGGAAGTTTTGCTCCGCTGGAACCGTCCGGATTCAGATGCGCCGAAAAAAGATCCAGCGCGCCGGAGAGAACGATCCAGTACATATCCGGATCATCCAGCGGAAGATAACGGCCGGAAAAGGCGGAGTCGTCGATTGCAATGGCCTTCAGGAGTTGTACGATGCGGTCTGTTTTCATATTTTCTCAAATTTCAGCAAGCAGGCGGGCATAATAACCGCCGCCTGCCAGCAGTTCCTCATGGGTTCCGGATTCCACAATTTCGCCGTGTTCGAGCACCACGATCCGGTCGGCGTCCCGGATGGTGCTGAGACGATGCGCGATTATGACGCAGGTACATCCGCGACGGCGCAGATTGCGGTCGATCCGCAGTTCCGTCTCGGGATCCAGTGCGCTGGTTGCCTCGTCGAGCAGCAGCAGAGAGGGGTTCGAGACCAGCGCCCGGGCGATTTCAAGGCGCTGGCGCTCTCCGCCGCTGAAGTTGGAACCGCCTTCGCCTGTCTCCGAAAAATAACCGAAACTGCGTGCGGCGATCTGATCGTGGATGCAGGCGTCGCGCGCGGCCTGTTCGATGTCGGCGATCGGAATGGAGCGGTCGAACATGGTAAGATTGTCGCAGATGGTGCCGCGGAACAGGAAAATATCCTGATCGACCATGGCGAAGGAATTAAAGAGTTCCGTATGGGAATAGGATTCGCGCGGTCTGCCGTCGAAATGAATTTCTCCGCTCCACGGCGGATAAAGCCCGGCAATCAGTTTTGCCACCGTGGACTTGCCCGAACCGGAGGCTCCGACAATCGCGACCCGTTCGCCCGGATTCACGGTCAGGTTGAAGTTGCGCAGAATCGGCTCGGCGGTCGGATTGTATCCGAAAGTCACGCCGCGGAGTTCCAGACGCCCTTCGAGTTTCGGTTTCGGCGGGCCTGCGCGGGAGTGTTCCTCCTCAACCAGATAAGGGTCCTCGCGACAGGACATCACATCATCCAGGCGTTTCAGTCCGGCATCAATCTCCTGAAGGGAATTGCCGATGTTCACAAGCTGTTCAAGGGGCGCAAAGAAGCAGCCGAGAATCAGCTGAAAGACCAGATAGGCACCGCCGGTCATGCTGCCGGCAAGAATCCGCAGAGTCCCCAATCCGGTCACCAGTGCCACCGTGAGCTTCTGAATGCTGTTCGGGAAAGTACCGAGCAGAACGGTGGATGCCTCCAGTTTCTGACGCCCGAGAAGACTTCTTGCCTGAAATCCGCTCCAGCCGGAAAAGAAATCGTTTTCACCGCCCGAGGCCTTCAATGTTTCAATCAGCATCACCCCGGTGGTTGCCGTACCGTAGAGCATGCCGGTATCCAGCTGGATGCTCTGTCCGAGGAGTTTCCGCGATTTGAGCTTCCTTTGAAGGAGCAGCAGGACACTGGCGCCCATCACCGCCGCCAGCGTTCCGAGAACGGGATCGTAACAGAACATGACAACGGCATAGAAAAAAAGGGTAATCAGACTGAGCAGGTTGGCGGCGAGCTGTTCGGACAAAAATGCCGCGACCCGGTCGTTCAGCTGGACACGGGTCACCAGTTCCCCGCTCTGCCGGCTGGAAAAAAAACTGACCGGCAGATGCAGCACCCGGAACAGAAACGCCGCCGATCCGGTCAGCGCCACCTTCAGATTCAGGCGGACCAGTCCGCTGCACTGAATCCAGGTCAGGAAAAGCGTAACCAGCAGTGTCAGAAGCGCCAGGGTAATCAGAGGGGTTCCCCAGTTGTAGAACCGGTCTATCATGAAATTGTCGATAAAAATTTTTGACAGATTCGGTGTCAGCAGATTTCCCGGGACGAGCAGAAGTCCCGTCAGCAGCAGAAGGAAAAAGGTGCCTCGGCAGCCTTCAAGACGTTTCCAGAGTGCGCCTGCAAGGGAGGACTCCCGTCCGCAGCGGCGGAATCCCTCCCCCGGCGAGAACTCCAGCAGGACTCCGCTGAATGATTCATCCATTTCCCGAGCGTCCACCAGTCTGGGGCCGAGTGCCGGATCGTTGATGCAGAACTTGCTTCCTTTGCGTCCCGTGTAAACCACGAAATGGTTGAAATTCCAGAACAGAATCATGGGCAGAGCATGCCGATTCAGCGCCTCAAGCTCCTCTTCGCGGTATCCCCGCGCGAGGAAATGGTAGTTCCGCGCCACCTTGAGAAGACTCGACGCCTTGCTTCCGTCGCGGGAGACTCCGCACTCGTCGCGGAGAAGCTCCAGCGGAATGATCACGCCGTGATACGCCATCACCATGGACAGCGCGGCTGCGCCGCATTCAGCGGCTTCCATCTGCAGAACCATCGGACAGTCGACCCGTTTTTTCCGGAAGATCATTCCTTGTTCCCCCCGGCGCCGGTACGGGCGTTTTTCAGCTGGAACTCCTCCATGACGCCCCTGCCGAACATGAATTTGCGCAGTCCGGAAAAAACCAGTTCAAGCGGAGGGTCCTTTTCCACGACAACACTTGCCGAGCAGAGAGTCCCCGCACTGATCTTAATGTCCGGACCGGTGCCGGAGGTCCAGCGGAACCCGTTCGGCGAGTTCCGGTCCCGGGACATCAGAATGCGTACCTCGACCGGCATGTTCGCACATTCCTTGAGCAGATACTGGGCAAACGCGGTGTTGCGGAAGGTGCGGTCAATGGATTCCACCGGGAGGATATAGGTTCCCACATGAGTGACCGTGCCGCGGATGGAGCCGTCGCGTTCGGCTTTCACCGAGGAGGGAGTTATGACCGCACTCATTCCGGTCCGGATCTTCTTGCTGTCGGCAACGGAAAAATACGCATACAGCTCCCATGTTTCATCGGTCTGGTCGTCAAGATCAATCAGACTGGCGAGAGTTGCCTCCGCGGGCACGATCGAACCGGGAGTATAGTTTACACTGGTCACGGTGCCGGAATGGGCGCTGACGATCCGCGTATTGTATTCCAGTTTGTTGCGCAGCTGCTCCACTTCGAACAAGGCCGATTTTACTTCAACCTCCACGGACATGATCTCTTTGGCAAGAGTAAATTCCGTTTCGGTGAAGGAGTTTTTCTCCTCCAGTTTTTTGAGCAGGTAATCCGAGCGGTTTTTGAGTTTTGTGTGATATTGCTCCTGATACTCGTGCCACTGTTTCTGCGAAATTGCACCGCGTTCGGCAAGAGCCCTGCCCTTCCGGACAAACTCTCCGAGCCATTCCAATTCCTTGTCAAGCCGTTTGATTGTCTCGTCCAGCACCGTGGTGATATCCCGGATATGGGTCTGGTTGCCTTCCCGCAGCCGGTCTGTATGACGGCGGACATCCTCAAGGTTGCCCTGCAGCATTTTCAATTTCTGATAGTTCGCCCGCAAATTTTCGAGATCGGAAAAGGAAAAGAGGCGTCCGACCATCTGGCCGCGTCTGACAAAATCCCCGTTTTCGATGTCAAAGGAGATCAGCACCCCGCCGGCGGGCGCCTGAATTGTATCAAACTGGCTCTGCAGCATCACGATACCGCTCCCGCTGACCCGTTCATAGATTACGCCGAAGATCCCCCATGCCAGCAGCGCGATCACCGTCACTCCCAGAGCCAGGAGCGCCAGAGCTTCCTGTCCGTTGAAAATGGAAAGCTGACGGTTCAGTTCAAAAGGCGATGCCGCTTTGAGCATCGCATTCCTGCGGAAGAGATTTCTGTTCATTCTTTATCCTGATTTAAACTCCGACCTTGATTAGGGGAGTCTCCTCCTGCACGGATGCGGCGGGAGGAGTCTGTCCCCGGAAAAGACTGCGGTAACGCAGCCTGCTTTTCGCGATTCGTTCCCCGGAAGGGGGAATCAGCGGAAGCGCCAGCAGTCGACCTCCGACTTCGATAAGATAACCGTGTTCTTTCATTTTTTCAATTGTCTGCATGGAATTTCCGGCGGCGGCCTCCACGGCGGCCCGGTCGGCCGGAGAACGCGCAGCCCGCAGGACCGCCTGCTCCGCTGCGGAAAGCCGATATTCAGGAACCGCCGCACAGGGCCGGGTATCCCGGAGAAGATCGGGTTCGAGGAACTCCAGATGGTACTTTGCGGGATGGGAATCCCGGTACCAGGCATCGACCGCTTCGCGCACCTCGGCGATCTCCTTCTGAGGCGTGCACGCGGAGGGATTCCGATTGTCATAGAAAAGAGCCCAGCGATCCAGCGAGACCGATCCTTCCGGCATCAGAATGCGGTATCCTTTCATCGGTTCCAGGCGGAGACCGAAACGCTCCGGCTCCTGCCAGTATAAACTGAATTTGTCGAAACGGATTGCGCCCCAGTTCGGTCCCGGCAGATGGATGAGTTTCGGCACCAGTTCCATAACCCATCGGTATTCTTCGGGGGAATCGCCCGGAATGCCGCTGAGCATGTTCCACAGGACCTGAATGCGGTTTTCCAACGTGAATTTCAGCAGAGCAATGCTCGAAAGCGTATCGTTGCCCTTGTTCAGAAGACGAATGTGTCTCGGATGGAGGGTTTCGATTCCGCTCTGGATCACCATCACACCGCTTTCGGCAAGAAAACGGACCTGTTCCTCGGTCAGAGTCGAAACCGTTTCAAAGCTGATGACCGTATCGGAAGTCTCCTCGCCGAATGTACGGAGAGGAACACGCATCCGATTCAGATCCAGAACCGTGTCGGAGGTCAGAAAGATCCGGCAGCCGAACTCCCGGTAGCCGCGGCGCAGTTCCGCAAGAACGCGTTCAGGAGCTTTGCACCGGTAGGCAATCCGTCCGCCGTTCAGGCCGCAGAAGCTGCAGTGCTGTTTCTGTCCTTTCCAGCAGCCGCGGGAACTTTCCAGAAAATATTTTTTCACCGAAGCGCGGTGCAGACGGCTTCTTTTCATCCGTTCGTAGTAATCCGAAGGATCCGGGTCCGCTATCTGTTCCGCCGGTACGCATGAAACTTCCGGCACGCCGCGCTCCGCCTTTGCACGGTCAAATACCCCGAAGGGCAAACTTTCCGAGCGCTCATTCCGCAGCACCCGCCGGGCCATTTCCGGAACCGTCAGATCGCCTTCGCCGCTGAATACATAGTCGATGAACGGGAAACGGAGAACTGCCTCCATTCCCGCTTCCCTTTCACAATCGGAGCCGCCAAGAAAGGTCACAATACCGGGGTTCAGCTCCCGGACCCGTTTCAACAGCGCCAGGGAAGCAAGACGCTGAAAAAAGGTGCTCGAACAACCGACAATCCGCGTGGAACCGTCCGCCAGCGCCGCGGCTGTCTTCTCCACACAGCGGAAGGCTTCCCGCTTCAGCAGGGGAAGATCAAGGAGAAGATCGTCCAGCGAATGGTAACGACGGTTCCAGATCAGCCGGTCATGTTCGCTCTCTTTCTTCAACAGCTCCAGAAAGCGGCGGTCGCGTTCCGGATCCGCGCCGAAAAGCGATTCCGCGAACAACCAGTCGCCGAGCATCACATCCACATTCAATCCGTTCGAAGCCGGATAATCATAGAGCTCCTCCGGAACCCGTTCCGCAAAATCGACATTTGCAAAACAGCAGCGGACCTTCAGTCCGGCTTTGCGCAAAGCGCCGCACAGGACATTCACGCCCAGCGGAGCAAGCAGCGGCATCGCAAACGGCATATTCACCAGAGTAACATCAACAGGATTCATCGTTCTCCTCCCACAACATGCCGGACGTCCACAAAGCGTCAAGCAGCCCATGCACTCCGCCGAAGAGAGAAAGCATTCCGCCGAACTCCCGTTCGAACTCCTCCCTGGAGACTCCGGTTTTCAGTTTCTCCAGCAAATCCGCTTCCCGGTCCGACACTTCGAAACGGCGCACCAGATAGCGGGAAACAAATTCCGCACGCCCTCCGGAAAGCGAGAGGTTCCATCCGGGAGACAAACGCAGACGAGGCAGCATCTCCGGCCCTTGCAGAAAAAAGCGCTCCTGCATGTTTCCCAGCACGTGCTCCAACTCCGCCGCATCGCGGAATGACGCCTTCTCCCACAGATGAAACCCGTGCGGATTCGCTTCATCCGGCACGCAGGGAGAGAGCAGCGCAACCGTTCTGCGGCAGAGATTCACAAGGAATCCCGACAGACAGCAGCTC
>CALXMJ010000346.1 GCA_944389445.1 uncultured Victivallales bacterium
CCGAGGTTCGTCAGGAACTTTCCGCCAAAGTGCTGGAGGAAGCCGTTCCCGATGTTGCCGTGCGGACCAAGATCATCAACGCTTTGGAAAAGATCCCCGCGACCCAGAAGGTCGAAGATTTCAAAAAGCCGCTTTCCCAGCAGGATAACATGGATACCCCGTATTTCAATACGGTTCGCGAAGTGCTGGGCGATTCCCCGGAAGGACGCCACCAGTTCCAGAAATATCGTTCTCTGTATCATCAGATGATGATGCCGGCGGTGGTCAGCAAGATCTTCCCGGTCGGAATGCTCGGGCTTTTCTGTCTGCTGATGGTGATGCTGCTGATCTCCACCGACGACAGCCGTATTTTCAATGCCTCCTCGACCTTGATGCAGGACATGCTTCTGCCGCTGTTCAAGGGGCGTCTGGACCCGAAGAAACATCTGCTTTATCTCCGCCTGATGACTGTCGGTGTGGCGGTTTTCTTCCTGATCGTATCTTTGTTCTTCACGCAGCTGGACTACATCAACATGTTCACCACGATCATGTGCGCCTTGTGGTGCGGCGGCGCCGGACCGATCATGGTCTGCGGTCTGTACAGCCGGTTCGGCAATCTGACCGGTGCGTGGTGCGCCATCATCTTCGGTTCCGGAACTTCGCTGCTCGGACTGATTCTCCAGCGGCACTGGGCTCTGACGGTTTATCCGTTCCTGGAGCAGATGGGGTGGGTCGAAGGAATCAACACGTTCCTCGTGACGGTTTCCTCGCCGTTCAATCCGTGGGTCAGCTGGTCGATGGACCCGGTGAAGTTCCCGATCAATTCGTTTGAAATCTATTTCATTTCGATGGTGTTGTCCGTCGGCGGCTACATCGTCGGTTCGTATCTGACTTACAAACCGTACGATCTGGATAAACTGCTGCACCGCGGCGCCTACGCGGTGGAACCCGAACCGCCGAAGGAGAAATGGACTCTGCGGAATCTGTTCGGCCGTCTGATCGGCATTACCCCGGAATATACGCTGGGCGACAAAGTGATCGCATATTCGGTGTTCTTCTATTCTGTGGTGTACAGTGTCGGCATCATCTTCTTTGCGATCGTGATCTGGAACCTGATCAGCCCGTGGCCGAAGGAGTGGTGGACCATCAAGTTCTTCATCACCACGCTGCTGGTGCCCGGTATTGTCGGAGTGATTTCCACGGTCTGGTTCCTGATCGGCGGAATCCACGATACGCGCCAGCTCTTCATTGATCTGGAAAAACGCGTCGAGGATCCGGACGATAACGGTCAGATTCTCAATACGCCGGATTCCAGCGCCAAATAATCCCATTTCACGGAATCGTTTTTCCGGAGGGTTTTCCCGAAAACAGGGAAAACCCTCTTTTTTTATTGAACGGACGTGCATTTTTCGCTCCGATGCTGTATAGTATAAGGTTTTCGATGCATTTGATTGAATTAACATACTTTTGGAGGTATCATGTCTGTACAGGAAATGCCCAAGGCCTATGAGCCCGCTGAGGTGGAAAAAAAGTGGTATTCCTACTGGGAATCCAACGGTCTTTTCAAAGGACGCCCGAATCCGGAGAAGAAACCCTATTCGATCGTCATCCCGCCGCCGAACGTCACGGGAATCCTGACCATGGGCCATGTCCTGAACAACACTTTGCAGGATATTCTGATGCGCTGGCATCGCATGGAGGGATATGAGTGCTGCTGGTTCCCCGGAACCGACCACGCCGGAATCGCCACCGAGGCCAGAGTCAACAAGGAACTCATGAAGACCGAACACATTTCCAGGGATGATCTTGGCCGTGACGCTTTTATCGAACGGGTCTGGGAATGGAAAAAGAAATATGGCGGAACGATCATCCGCCAGCTCCGGAAACTCGGCGCCTCCTGCGACTGGGAGCGCGAGCGCTTCACCATGGACGAGGGGCTCAGCAGAGCGGTCCGCAAGGTCTTTGTCGATCTTTACAACAAAGGTTATATTTATCGCGGCAGACGCATGATCAACTGGTGCCCGGTTTCAAAAACCGCGCTCTCCGATGAGGAGGTTATCTATAAGGACGAACAGGGCAAATTCTATCATTTCCGCTATCCGCTGACCGATGGCTCCGGCTATCTGGTGGTCGCCACAACCCGTCCGGAGACGATGTTCGGCGATACCGCCGTCGCGGTCAATCCGGACGATGAGCGCTATCGTCATCTTATCGGCAGGACGGTGCATCTGCCGCTGACCGATCGCGAGATTCCGATCATCGCCGATGAGCACGCCGATCCCGAAAAGGGCACCGGATGCGTGAAAATCACTCCCGCGCACGACCCCAATGACTTCCAGGTCGGGCTCCGCCACAATCTGGAATTCATCTCCGTTCTCGACAAGACCGCCCATATGAATGCCAAAGCCGGTCCGGAATTCGAAGGACTCGACCGTTTCGAAGCCAGAAAACTCATCCTCAAAAAACTGGAGGAGCAGGGGCTTCTGGAGAAGGTGGAGGATCTCACCAATGCCGTCGGCTATTCCGAACGCGGCGGCGTGCCGATCGAACCGATGCTCAGCGAGCAGTGGTTCGTGAAGATGGATGAACTGGCAAAACCCGCAATCGCGGCGGTTCGCGACGGCAGCATCAAATTCTACCCGGAACGCTGGACCAAGACCTATTTCCACTGGATGGAAGGGATCAAGGACTGGTGCATCAGCCGTCAGATCTGGTGGGGACACCGTATTCCCGCGTGGTATCGCGGCGACGAGACCTACGTCGGCGTCGAGCCTCCGCAGGGCGAAGGCTGGGTCCAGGAGGAAGACGTTCTCGACACCTGGTTCAGTTCGTGGCTCTGGCCCTTCTCCATCATGGGCTGGCCCGACAAGACCCCCGAACAGGATTATTTCTATCCGACCAGCGATCTCGTGACCGGTCCCGATATCATTTTCTTCTGGGTCGCCCGCATGATTATGGCCGGTTGCGAGTTCAAAGGAAAGATTCCGTTCTCGAACGTCTATTTCACAAGCATTATCCGCGATGAACTCGGCCGCAAGCTGAGCAAATCGCTCGGAAACTCGCCGGACCCGCTGGATGTCATCGACAAGTATGGCGCCGATGCGCTTCGCTTCTCCATCATCTACATCGCTCCGGTGGGAATGGACATCAAATATTCCAACGAGAAATGCGAAATCGGCAGAAACTTCGCCAACAAGCTCTGGAACGCCTGCCGCTTCCGCCGGATGCAGGGGGAGATCTCCTCGAACTTCACCGATGTGAACGATCTGATCCGGGATGGAAAACTCACTTCCGACGAAGCATGGATGCTGGCAAAGCTCGACGCCTGTGCCGTCGATATGAAAAAATCGCTGGATGAATTCAAATTCCATCAGGCGGTGCACGATATCTATGAGCTTGTCTGGAGTTCCTTCTGCGACTGGTTCATCGAAGCCTCGAAGGTCCGTTTTGCCGCGGGCGGAGAGGCGCGCGAACAGGCGCTCCGCGTTCTTGACTACGCTCTCTGGAAACTGCTCCGTCTTCTGCACCCCTTCATGCCGTTCATCACCGAGGAGCTGGCGCATCAGATGGGCTTCCTTTCCGATTCGGAAAGCATCATGTATGCGGAATTCCCGCTGCCGATGAGCGAAAAGGAAATGGCAATTCCCGATGCGGAATCTGTCATGGCTATGACCGAAGCCAAATTTGAGCTGATCAGCGCGGGAAGAACGCTCCGCATTTCCTACAACATTCCTCCCGGAAAAAAGATCGACTTCCACGTCAAGGCGGCGAACGATTCCATGGAGGAGTTCCTCAAGAAAGGAATCGACAGTTTGAAATGGCTTCTCAATGCAAATTCCGTCACGATTTCTCAGGAGGATTATCACTGCGACGATGCTTCCGGAGCGCCCTCGACTCTGGTCGCCGCCGGCGCAATTTTCCTGCCGCTGAAGGGGCTGATCGACGTCGAAGCGGAAAAAGCCAAGCTCAAAAAACAGCAGACGGAACTTCTCGGCTGGATCAAATCCTCTGAAACTAAACTTTCCAACGAGCGTTTCCTTGCGAAGGCTCCGCCGAAAGTCGTGGAAGAGGCAAAGGCTTATCTTGTGGATTTGAAAGAGAAGCTCGCCCGCGTGGAAAGCGCTCTTGCACAGATGAAATAACGGACCCCCGGCTTCGGGGAAGACGTTGTCCTCTCCGCTTGCCGGGCAAGGGAGTTGTTCGCCGATGCAGACTCATGTTCGGAACAGCAGATTCTATTTTGCGGCGGGATTCGTGATCCTGATCGGGCTCCTGCTCCGGTGCGCGGGCTTTTCGGCCGGGCTGGAATATGATGAGATCTGGACCTTTCAGCATTATTCCAGCGAGTCCCTGTATAAGATCTTTACGGATCTTGCAACGCCGAACAATCATCCGCTGAACAGTTTGCTCATCAAATGGAGCGCCTGTTTTTTCAGTTCGCCGGCGGTGGTGCTCCGGTTGTCCGCGTTCCTGGCGGGAATTGCGACGATTTTCCTTTCGGGACTGCTGGCAAAGACGCTTTTCCGTTCCCGTATGGCGGTGCTGGCAACGATGATGTTTGCCTCGTTGAATGCCGGGCTGATTCTGTATTCCAATACAGGCAGGGGATATTCTCTGCAGGGGATGCTGATCCTGCTGTATTCGCTCTGTGTGCTTTTGTATGCGCTGTCGCGCAGAAAAGGGTATCTTGCGGGGATTTTCCTGACGGGCGTTTGCAGTATTCTGACCCTGCCGACCTCGGTTCTGTGGCTGTTTCCTGTTTCGGTGGCTCATTGTGCGTATGAGATGAAACGCAACGGGACTGTCTGGAAAAAGTATCTGCCGGAATTCCTGACGTATCTCCTGACAGGCGGAGCCGTTCTTTTCTGGCTGCTTTACAATTACAGCGCATGGAAAGCCGGACAGAGTTTCGGGCGGAGCGTGGATTCGTTTTCCTTTTTCATTGAATTCATGGTGAAGACCCTGTATCAGTGCGGGGGAGTGTGTCTTCTGGTTGCGGCTCTGCTTGGTCTCGGATTCGCGCTGTGGAAAAGGAAGAATCGTTTTCTTCTGATTTCTCTGTGGTGGATCGTGCTGTTTCCGCTGTTCGGTGCCCTGTTTACGAAAACGGGTCCGCCGCGGGTATATCTGGCATCGGTTCCTTTTCTGACTGCGGCCGCCGGATTCGGTCTGGCGCATCTTCTTGCGGGAATTCGGAAAAGGAAGCTTCTGTATCTGGGGATTCTGCTGCTTTCGATTGTGCCGGCAGGGGCCGATTACCGTCTCAATCGGGAAAACTGGAGCAGAGTGGACTGGCTGGAACGCTTTTCTCTCTATTGCAAATTGCCGGCGGAAAACTTTCTCTGCATTTCCCCCCTTTCGAGTTATCCGGCTGTCTGGAACAATCCGGACAGTCTGGCGGACTACATGAAACGGTTGACCGCGATCGGCGAGAGCGGTTCCCGTTTTCTCCTGGTCGATTCTGAAGCGTCTCTTGCCGGTCTGGAACTGGACACCGGTTCCGAAGCGGGATTTCCAATGCCGTTTCCTTCGAAAATCAAGGAGAGTCTTGGTAATATGAATTTCCGGGCCTACCGAGTGATTCCGTATGATCCGAAAGGGAAAAGCTCTCTCCTGCTGCTGAAACTGGAAAACTTTCCGCCGTTGGAATTCTCCCGGCTGTACCGCTATCTGAAGGCACAGCCGTATGTGGAAAAGGTTCTGCTGCTCAATTCGTTCTTTGCATCGAACGTGCAGAGAAGTGTGCCGGATCACCGGCTCTTTGCGATTCTTGCCTGCAAAATCAAGCCGGAAACAGGGGACTCCAGAGCGTTTTCCGAGTTTTATTTGCGGAATTCAGGGACAATCGGCTTTTTCTCCATTGAAAAAGAATAGACTTTTCTGAATTGTATGCTACTGTATAAGGGAATAACAAGATATGCATTCGTTGCATCAAAAAAGAATGGAGATCAAAGATGGCTATTCATCCGACCGCTGTTGTTTCACCGAAGGCTGAAATCGGAAAAGATGTGGAGATCGGTCCTTATTCCGTGATTGAAGATGATGTTAAAATCGGCGACAACTGCTATATTGATGCTCATGTGAAAATCGGTCAGTATACGACGCTGGGGCCGCGTTGCCGCGTTTATTTCGGCGCTTATATCGGCGAACCGCAGGATCACCGCTTTTATCGGGGAATCCGTTCTTATGTCGAGATCGGTGCGGATACCGTGCTCCGGGAATATGTGACGGTCCATCGCCCTCCGTTTGAGTTCCTGAAAACGGTGATCGGCGACCACGTTCTGCTGCAGGCATTCGTGCATGTCGCTCACGACTGCATCCTTGGCGACCGCGTAACAATTTCCAACCAGACGGCACTCAGCGGTCATGTTCAGGTCGGTTCCGGCGCTGTCATTTCCGGCTATGTTCTCGTACACCAGTTCTGCCGTATCGGTTCCCTTGCAATGGTCGGACCGACCGCAATGATCGGTCAGGACGTTCCCCCCTTCTGCATGCTCCGCGAAATGAACTTCATTACAGGTCCCAATATCATCGGACTGCGCAGAGCCGGCTTCGATAATGAAAAACGCCTCGCTCTCCGTCATGCTATCAAAACATTCTTCTTCGAAGGACTGAATACGAAAAATGCCATCTCCGCTATCGAAGCGGATCCGTTCGTCAAGGATGTCCCCGAAGTGAGAATGTTCTGCGAATTTATTAAGGAGTCCAAACGCGGCATCATGCCCGGCAATCCGAAATACGCCGGACTGACCGATGAACAGCGCGAGGCTTTGGAAACCAGAGCTTGATTTTCTGCTCTCTTCCCTTTATCGTTTTTCAGTTGGTGGCTACTCGCCCCCAACACCCCTCGGCAGGACCCATCCGGGCCCTGCACCCGTCGCAAAAAATTCAATTTTTTGCTCCCATGATTGTTTCGACACCTGTCGACCAGGGGGTCAACCGAAGGTTTTCCCCCTGGA
>CALXMJ010000347.1 GCA_944389445.1 uncultured Victivallales bacterium
GATATTTCTGATCCAGCCTTCGGAACTGGCAAAGGCGCCGTATCTGCTTCTGCTTTCGGTTCTTGCGTCAAACGGGGAAAGGAGTCCGTGCAGACGTTTTCTTCTGATGTCCGGAACAGGAGCCGCGTTCTGCGGGATCATTCTTCTCCAGCCGGACTTCGGGACGGCGGCGGTCTATTTTGCCGGTCTTGCGGTGGTTCTGTTCATTGCAGGGTTCCGGAAGAGTTTTCTGCTTCTGCTTGCGATGGCGGCCCTTCCCTGCACGGTTCTGTTTCTTGAGAAACACGAGTATGCGATGGCACGTCTTGCAGGCTACTGGAATCCGGACGCCCATCTGTACGGGGCCGGCTGGCACATCAAGCAGTTTCAGTACACGCTTGCGCATGGAGGACTGTTCGGATCGGAATGGGGAGGTGCGCTCTGGTCGAACGCGTATCTGCCGCTGTCGCACAGCGATTCGGCGTTTGCCGCGATCGTGGAATCCGGCGGTGTTGCGGGAGGACTCCTCATTCTGGGAGGTTTTCTGGCGATGGTGTGGCTGTTCCGCGGCATGGCTCTTGCCGCTGAGAGCCGCACGGCGCGTTTTCTGATTTTTTCAGCGGGAGCGGTCTGCGCGGTTCAGGCGCTGCTTCACATCGGAGTCAACACAGCGCTTCTGCCCCCGACCGGGCTCACGCTGCCGATTTTCAGTTACGGCGGAAGTTCGCTCTTCGGCACCATGGCGGCGTTCGGGATGGCGTGCAGCGCCTCGCGCCCCGGAATATCCACCTCTTCCGCGCGAGAAAAAAAATCAGCA
Organism: uncultured Victivallales bacterium; assembly: GCA_944389445.1. Taxonomy (GTDB): domain Bacteria; phylum Verrucomicrobiota; class Lentisphaeria; order Victivallales; family UBA1829; genus UBA1829. Next base: position 797 of record CALXMJ010000347.1, read on the forward strand.
AACACGGTTGAGTTTTAAAAAAATCGGTTTATAGTACGGTTGTGGTTGATTATGCAGGAAAGTGTTTTGAGTCATCAGGGAGAATGCGATGTATGACATGGCTACAATCAGACGGCAGATAGCCAATCCCCCGCTTATAGCAGAAAAAGATCAGTATCTGATCAAGTTTGCCATTACGGATGCCGAAATTGAAGACGCCTTCAAACTGCGTTATAATGTATTCAATGTTGAACAGGGCAAGGGACTGAGCACCTCCAGAAATGGAATCGACAAGGACAAGTTTGACGATTACTGTCTTCACCTGATCGTGGTCAGAAAAGATACCGGCAGGGTTGTCGGCACCTATCGGATTCATTTTGGATCCATCGCGGCGCACTCCATGCTGGGATTTTATTCAGAACAGGAATACCGCATCGAAGGACTTGCCTCCATTGCGACCGTCAGTATTGAAGTCGGAAGGTCCTGTGTTGCCCAGGATTCCCGGAACGGATCGGTGATGGCGCTTCTCTGGAGCGGTATTTCCGAGTTGATTTACCGGAGCAAGCAGCGCTATCTTCTCGGCTGCGTCAGCCTGGAAGTGACAGAACCGGTCGCGGGCTGGGCGCTGTATGAATATTTCAAACGCAGCAACTGCTTTGCACAGAACATCCAGGCATTTCCGAGGACAGGATATGAACTGCATCGTCCGCCGGAAGCAGAAATTCTGGAAGCGGCCGCCGATAAAAGACGCATCCACGCGATGATTCCGCCGCTGTTCAAAGGCTATCTGCGGCTCGGGGCGAAAATCTGCGGCGAACCGGCGTTCGATTATGAATTCGGATCCATTGATTTCTTCATCATTCTGGATGTGGAACAGGTTCCCCTGAGATACTTGAAGCATTTCTGCGTGGAACCGGGAAAAAACGAACGGAAATGCTGACTTTCTTCAGAAAAACATACCGGATCGTCAGACTCATCGTATGGTTTCTTTTCATGGCGATGAGAGCGTTCTTCACCAGACTGGGAAAGAGTCCGGAGCAAATCGCCCGTCTTGCTTCACTGGATACGGAGCGCTGGGCGCGCGGCATCCTGAACATATTGAATATTCAGCTGACGGTCCATGGTGAGATTCCGGACTCCTCGCGGGGAGTTCTGATTGTCTCAAATCATCTGGGGTATCTGGACATCATTGTACACGCCTCGCTGATGGGGGTCCGGTTTGCTCCGAAAAAAGAAATCCGTTCCTGGCCGTTTCTCGGATGGTACGTCGGATTATCCTGTCCGGTCTGGATCGACCGGAAATCCCCGGCGAAATCCAAGCAGACACTGGCGGAATTCGAAAAAACGCTGGAACTCGGAATTCCGCTGATTGTCTATCCGGAAGGAACCAGCACAGACGGACTTCACGGGCTCCGCCCCTTCAAATCGACTCCTTTTGCGGCGGCGCTCAACGACAACCGCCCTCTGATGCAGATCATCACGATCTATACGGTTCCCGAGGGGGCGATGAATCCCGCCTGGTTCGGCGATCAGGAGCTTCTGCCGCATCTCTGGGAACTTCTCGGAATCCGACAGATCAGAGCCGACATCCATGTCTCTCCGCTGATTTTCCCCGAAGGAAACGACCGGAAATCCCTGGCGGAAAAGACCCGCGGCATTATGCTGGCATCCTACCGGGAACATACTGGAATCACAGAGGTGCCGCAATGAACCGGGATTTCCTCTCAGAACTGGCGGCAACGGCAAACCTCTTCTTTTTCCGCAAATCCCATGCGGAAGATGCGGAACCGGCGGCCGAGCTGTTTCCGGTGATCGGAATCATCATCGGTTTCCTGTTTGCCCTGGCGGCATGGACGGCCGCAATTCTCTTCGGCACACTGACGGCGGCGCTTTTCGCTGCAATTCTCTTTCCTTTGCTTTATGAACTCGCCACGGAGTGGAGCGGACTCAAAAACCTGACCTCCTATCTTGCCATGAGAATCGGCAACATTCCGTCTTTCCCGGCATTGACAAAAAAACAGGAACCGGAAAAGAAGCTCACCCCGATCTTCCTCTTTGTCTCGCTCTATCTGCTGAGAATGCTGGCATTCGGCACGATCGCCTGTTACAGACCCGCGGCTTTTCTCTTCACCTTTGCCGGAGCGTATCTGATCCGCGGGGAACTGGCGGCGTATGCCGCAGACGGCGAAGAACCTCTGCTGGAAATTCCGGAGGAAAAACGTTTTCTGCCATATATCATCACTGCCGCGGCTTTCCTGCTGACAGCGTGCCTATCCTTCAGTCTGAAAGCCATCGCCGCGGCAATTCGCGCGGCTTTTGCGGTCCTGCTGATGCTCCGGGCACAGGAACGGAGCATTCAGACGCATACCGGAGGCGCGGGGCTGCGCCAAATCCATATTTACGGATATTCCGCGGAACTCATTCTGCTGTTCACCGGAATAATTGTTTCATAAATTGCCCGCGGGTTCTTGTAAAATGAATGATCCGGAAGTATTATTCCATACCACAATCAGGAGATGAGCGTTATGCCGAAAGAACAGATATCCACGCGCAGCATCGTTATATTCTATATTGTCCTGGCGGTTCTGCTTGCCGCCGGGATTTTTGCGACGGTGCGCAACTCCTACCGGATTCGTTCGAATCTTCATCAGCAGAGGATCAATGCACTGAAAGCCCCCTTCCCCAGGAACGAAGCGGAAAAAAGAATCGCAGAAGAACTGGAGCTCTCTCTTGACAAAATGACAGCGGAACAGAAGCAGCTTCTCAAAACCAGAGTGGATGAGGAAATGCGGAACTACCGAAGGAAAAATGCGGAGGAACTGGAAAAGCTCCGGAAGAAGAAATTTCTGTTCCTCTGGAGCTATCCCGCCCAGGAATGACGCCATGAATGAACTTGAAGTCCACAATCTCACGATCGAATTCAAATCCGATGACATATGGCTTCCGGCGGTGACGGATGTATCCTTTCATCTGAAAAAAGGAGAAATTCTGGCGCTGGTCGGCGAAAGCGGATGCGGGAAAAGCGTCAGCTGCATGTCGCTGGCGCGCCTGCTGCCGTCGCCGCCGGCACGCATCGCCCGGGGCGAGGTCCTGCTGACAAAACGCGACGGCTCCCGGGTGGACACCCTGCGTCTTTCTCCCGGACAGCTGAGAAAAATCCGTGGAGGAGAGATCGCCTATATTTTCCAGGAGCCGTCTGTTTCCCTGAATCCGGTATTCCGGGTCGGAGCGCAGATTGCGGAAGCAATCAGACTGCACCGTCCCGATGTCACGGATGTGGATGCGGAAGTGGTCAATCTATTGAAGCAGGTCGGCATTCCGGGGCCGGAGGACCGGGCGAAACGCTATCCCCACGAAATGTCGGGCGGAATGCTCCAGCGGGTCATGATCGCGATGGCTCTTGCAAGCAGACCTTCGGTCCTGATCGCGGACGAACCGACAACCGCTCTTGACGTCACCATTCAGGCGCAGATTCTGGAACTGCTGGCGGATCTGCGGAAACAGTACAACATGTCGATCATTCTGGTTACGCACAATCTCGGCATCGTTTCCGAAATGGCGGACCGGGTCTGCGTCATGTACGCGGGGCGAATTGTGGAAACGGCTCCGGTGCGGGAGGTTATAGATCATCCGCTCCATCCGTACACGGCCGCGCTCTTGAAGGCGGTACCGTCGCTGGGCAGGAAAACGGGGACTCTTTCAACGATTCCCGGTTCGGTTCCGACCCCGGCACACTTCCCGGAAGGATGCCGCTTCTGCGACCGCTGTGCTCTGAAACAGAAATTTTCTCCGGTCGAACAGAATGAGTGTGAACACATTGTTCCGCCGCTCAGGGAAATCGCACCCGGGCATTTCTGTGCCTGCCACAGGCTGGAAGGAAGGGAGAAATCATGAAACAATTTCTGAAATCCGGTTTTTCCAATCCGCTTGCGCCGTTCATCCTGATCTTTGCCCTGATCATTCTGACGACCCTGATCGTCTCCAACATCAAGACATCGATGGAAACGGAAGCGGCGAAAGAGACGGAATTTGCGGCGAATCACAGTCTTCTGCTGGATTCGTCTACCGCCCGGATTCCTGCCGAACCGAAACCGGAGGACCTTTCCAAACCGGACGTCCAGTTTCTGACCGCGGCGGCTTTGTCCGACTGGTCCAAAGGAGATTTCTCGGCGGCAGAGGACAAATTCCGCACCATTCTGGTGTTCAATCCCAACAATCCCGTCGCGCTCTCTCATCTGGGCGCCCTGCTGCACCATCGCGGGGACTACAAAAACGCCGAACTGATGTTCCGTCGGCAGACCCTCTTTTTTCCGAGCGATCCCAATGCCCACATGAATCTCGGGACAGTTCTAGCCAAGCAGAACAAATTCAAAGAAGCGATCAAAGTCTCCAAGCGGAGCCTGGAACTTGATCCGTCCAATGCCGCGACCGCACTGAGCCTTGCGAAAATCCATTCGCTGGCAAACAACGCACAAACCGCCATGGATTATTTCAGACGTGCCGCCGGCATTCTGGGACCTGGCATCGTGGAAGCCTCATGGGATCCCGCCTTTGACAATATCAGAAATACGGCGGAGTTCAAAAAAATCGTCAGAGAGGCGGGAGAGAATAAATGAGCATCATCAAAGTCCTGCCGGATCATGTCAGCAACAAGATTGCGGCTGGAGAGGTCATTGAACGTCCGGCGTCGGTGGTGAAGGAGCTTGTGGAAAACGCCCTCGACGCCCATGCAAAGCGCATCGCCGTTCGGATTGAGCGGGCGGGACAGCGTCTGATCTCCGTTTCCGACGACGGCGACGGCATGGATCCCGACGACGCCATTCTCTGCTTCGAAGCGCACGCCACCAGCAAGATCGCGACGGAAGAGGACATCCTGCACATCAGTTCCTTCGGGTTCCGCGGGGAAGCCATGCCGAGCATAGCCTCGGTCTCCCGAATGACAGTCCGGACCAGAAGGCGCGATTCGCAGGAAGGGGTGCAGGTTACCGTACACGGCGGTATCATGCAGGATTCCCTGCCGGTCGGCTGCGCACCGGGAACGGAAACCACCGTGCGGGATCTCTTCTACAATATTCCCGCACGCAAAAAATTCCTGAAATCGAATTCCACGGAAGAACGTCACATCACCGAGATCGTCTCGCTGATCTCTCTGGCGCACCCGGATATCGCATTCGAGCTGACCATGGACAACCGTAAAATCATCTCCAGCGGAGCGGGCGAGGACCTCATGCCCCGCATCCGCGACATTTACGGACGCGATCTTGCCGACGCCATGATCCGGGTTGAACACGAAACCGAACGCATCCGCATCAAAGGCTATATCACGAAACGCGGCGTAACCCGCCCGACACGGCAGGACCAGAGGATTTTCGTCAATGACCGTCCGGTGGAATCCCTGCCGATTTACCGGGGCATCAAGGAGGGATGCGGTCCCATGCTCGACAAGGGACGCTATCATCCGGCGGTGCTGTTTCTCTATCTGGATCCCGCGCTTGTGGACATCAATGTGCATCCGGCGAAACGGGAAGTCCGTTTCCGGAACGAATTCGAACTGGCAATAACGGTCCGGGATGCCGTTGCGGAGGCTCTTTCTTCCGCCGTGCGCAACGACAATCCTTTTCTAGCCCGTCCCGTCGGCGAACCCGCCCAGGCCCCTTCCGCGGAACCGGAGAAGGATGAGGAAGAGAAGACGGCGGTTGCCACTCCTCCATCCGCCCCCGCTTTCCGGCCGCGGATGTTCCAGCCGCCTCAGACGGGAGCGCCCCGCACCAGCTTTGACCGGATTCTGCTGGCGGCAAAGGTCGACTACCGCCCGATCGGTGTTCTTCAGGTCCGGACTGTGCCAGATCTTTTCCGGGATCGCGAGGATCACGCGGAACCAGTCCGGGAAACACCGCAGAATTACATTGCGCCATCCCCCGCCACCGTCCCTTCCCCGGACATGCGCCACTTCCCGGGACGCGAAGGGTTGAACGTGCTCGGATTCTTTGAAAACTCCTATATCATCGCCACGATGAAAGACGGCATTGTGCTGATCGACCAGCATGCCGCGCATGAGCGGGTGCTTTATGAAAAACTGCTGAAAAAGAACAAGGATACGCTCTCGCAGAAGCTCCTGATTCCGATCACTCTGGACCTCTCCCGCGCAGAATGCCTGTTCATTGAAAAAAACCATGAAATTTTCGAAACGCTGGGATTCGAGGTGGACACCTTCGGCGAAAACACGGTCAAGCTGAACGCGATTCCCGCGGCAATGCGCCAGGACAATGCGGGAGGCGTCTTCCAGGATATTCTGGCGGAAATCACCGAGGACGGCACATTCTCCGGACGAACCGACGCCGCAAAACTCGCTCAGGCGGCATGCAAGGCGGCGGTCAAAGCACACGACAAACTGAATATGGAGGAGTGCAGCGCCCTGCTGGAACAGATGTCGCAATGCGATCTGCCGTTCTGCTGTCCGCACGGCAGACCGACTGTCATCAACCTCTCGCGGAATGAAATCGAACGAAGATTCGGAAGGAGATAAGTCCATGCTTTACAAAGAATACGGAACTACAGGCATGAAGGTTTCCGCAATCGGATTCGGCGGAATGCGTCTGCCGGAGGAGCTCGCCGCGGAAGATGCCGCCGCGCTGCTGAAAGCGGCGTTCGACAAGGGAATCAACTATTTCGACACAGCTCCCGGTTACGGCAGATCCGAAGACGTTTTCGGGCTTGCCTTCCGTTCCATGCCGCGCGATCAGTTCTACGTTTCGACAAAATCCATGGGAAGAAAAGCCGAAGACGTCCGCAAAGATGTGGAACGCTCGTTAAAACGAATGGGACTCGAAACGATTGATGTCCTGCACATGTGGTGCGTCATGGATCTGGAGGATTTCCACAACCGGATCGATCACGGCGTGCTCGGAGAAATGGAGAAACTGAAAGCGGAGGGACTCGTTCGCCATATTGCGATTTCCACACATATGAACGGCGGAGAAATGTCGGAGGCGTTTCAGGAATATCCCTTCGAAGGAGTGCTGCTCGGCTATTCGGCGATCAACTTTCCATACAGGGAAAAAGGAATCGAAAGCGCGGCGGCTCGGAAAATGGGAGTCGTCGTCATGAATCCCCTCGGCGGAGGACTCATTCCCCAGCATCCGGACTATTTCAGTTATCTGAAAACCCGGGACGGGGAAACGGTCGCGGAAGCGGCGCTCCGCTTTCTGCTGAACGATCCGGCAATCACGGTCTCCCTGGTCGGGCTTTCCACTCCGGAGCAGCTTGCGGAGGCGGTCAGCGCCGTGGACGGCTGTCGTCCTCTGCCGGAAAACTACAAGGAAAATCTCCGCAACCGTTCTCTGGAAGGGAATTCCATGAACAAGCTCTGCACCTCCTGCGGTTACTGTATGCCCTGTCCGATGAAAATTCCGATCGTCAAGGTCATGGACGCCTACAATCATTTCATCCTCAACGGAAAAACGGCAAAGGCAATCACCGACCGTCTGCACTGGCACTGGAGGATCGAAAAGGAGGATTCCTCCATCCGCAACTGCATCGAATGCGGATGCTGTGAATCCAAGTGTACGCAGAAACTGCCGATCATCCGTCGTATTGCCACAGTCAAACGCGCCTGCAACGATCTGCCGCTGGATGTTTAATTTCTTGTAACAGCATACAAAAAATATACGGAAAAATGCGCCGGCATTTTTCTCGGGTCAAGGACTGTGTCCTTGTCGCGGTCCAGCGGCGAGACGCTGGTCGTGCAGAGCACGAAACCCTCATAAAAAAAATGGGAGAGAAGCAGACCGCTTTGAAAAGCGGTTCTTCTCCTCTCGCGCTCTCCTCTTTCCCTAGATCGTGTCGTCAATAGTTAAAGACCCAAGCTGCAATACACCTGATTTGTACTGCAGCAAGAAACGAAGCGGTGTTTTTAGCATATCTGGTTGCGACTCCGCGCCAACGTTTTAATATCATGAATGCATTCTCGACAAAGTGCCGT
>CALXMJ010000348.1 GCA_944389445.1 uncultured Victivallales bacterium
TATCCTGCGGAACGGAAACGGTCGGAGTCGGTTTCACGGCACAGCGGAAACGGATGTCCTCCCAGGTCGTAATGCCGCCGAGAATGCCGCCGGCGTTGTTGGTTTTGAAGCGGACTTTGCCGGTTTCGGGATCGACATAGGCTTCGTCGTTGGACTCCGCGCCGAGCATGTCGGCAACTTTGAATCCGGCGCCGAATTCGAGCCCCTTGATCGCACCGATCGAGCAGACGGCATGGGCAAGCATGGCATTGATCTTGTCGAAGACCGGCTCCCCGAGTCCGGCGGGAACGCCGTGCGCGATGCACTCGATGATGCCGCCGGCGGTTTCGCCCTGCTCCTTGATCTTCAGAATATCGCGCTTCATCTCTTCCGCGAGCTTCAGATCAGGGCAGTTGATCTCGTTTTTGCGATAGTTTGCCTTTGCGAATTCATAAGAGACCTCTTCGGCCATTTTGATACCGTGGGAGGCGATGGTGTAGGCGATGACGTCAATGCCCATGCGGTCGAGAATCGCTTTTGCGACGGCTCCACCCGCGACACGGCTGGCGGTTTCGCGTCCGCTGGCGCGGCCTGCGCCGACCCAGTCGCCGTACTCGCCGTATTTCTTGAAGAATCCGTATTCCGCATGTCCGGGACGGATCTCGTCCTTGTAGGAGCGGTACTGATCGATATGGACGTCCTGAATATCGTTGTTCGGAATAATCATGCCGACAGGCGCGCCAGTTGTGATGTCATTCTCCATTACACCGGAATAGATGTAAACACGGTCCTTTTCGAGACGGGGGGAATCCAGCGGAGTCTGTCCCGGTTTGCGTTTGTCGAGTTCCGCCTGCACCATTTCCGCAGTGAGTTTGATGCCCGCGGGGACGCCGTCGACGATCACCATCAATCCGCCGTAAAGTTCGGGCGGGACCGGGAGATTTTTTCTGAATCCGCCGGCATAGGATTCGCCGCAGCAAGTAATTTTGAAGAGTCTACCGAATGTGTTTCCGAACATAATGATGTTCTCCCTTGAGATTGGTTGTTGAACGGCCCCTGCCGCACAAAACAGTAATATAGCTTTTTTCCGGAAATTTTCAATAATCTTTACCGAATTCTCTCCGGATTCTTTTCTGAGTTATCCGCATGAAAACCGCTCACGGCCCGGAGGGAACCGGAAGCCTGTCATAAATTCTCCGGAAAAATGATATTCCAGACGACTCCGACTGTTGATTTCTCCGGAAAGGAATTATATTATCCGGAGTCAATCTCTGTTAGGCACATTCAACTCAATCGGAAGGGAACTGTATGAACACGGAACGCAACTGGTCAGGATACTGGATCAACTCCGGAAGAGGCATGGGAACCCCCACCACGGCAACCCCCGCCGCACCGTACCTCAGAACCACATTCGAATGCAAATCCACTCCCGGAAAAGCAACGGTCTTTCTCTGCGGACTCGGATGGCATGAACTTTATGTCAACGGCAGAAAAGCTGATGACCGTGTCCTCGCTCCCGTTGCAACGCAGTTCGACCGGCACGTCTCGTGGATCGAATACGATATTACTCCGTTTGTCCGTCCGGGAAAAAACGCCGTTGCCGTTCTCCTCGGCAACGGCTGGTACAACTGCCAGACCGCCGAGGTCTGGAGCTTCGACAAAGCCCCCTGGCGCGATCTGCCGAAACTCATCTGCGACATCGAAATCGACGGCGTCACCATCGCCAAAAGCGACACCTCCTGGAAAACCCACGACAGTCCCGTCACCTTCGACGCCCTCCGGAACGGGGAATTCTATGACGCAAGGCTTGAAATACCCGGATTCGCGGATCCCGATCTGGATGACTCCTCCTGGAAAAACGCGGCTCAGTGCAATCCTCCCGGCGGACGAATCGTCAAAGAGGAGCTTGAACCCTGCAAAGTGATGAAGCATTATTCCGCCATCGCGGCAAAACACCTCGACTCCAACGCAACCATCTACGACTTCGGCACAAATCTGACCGGATGGTGCAGAATCAAGATCAAAGGACCCGCCGGAACGAGAATTAAAATCGTATACAGCGAACATGTCCGGCCCGTCAGCGGAGACATCGACCGGGAATATATCGCCATGTTCGTCAAAAGCGGCGAGTTCCAGACCGATGAATATATCCTGAAAGGCTCCGAAGAACCGGAAATCTACGAACCCCGCTTCACTTATCACGGCTTCCGCTACGCCAAGGTGTATCAGTGGGACGGAAGAGCAAAACTCCTCGATATTCAGGCATGTTTTGTCCGCAACTCCTTCCGGCAGACAGGAGAATTCGAGTCATCGGACCGGATTCTGAACGCGCTTCAGCGCAACACGGTGCAAAGCTACCTTTCCAACTTCACGGGAATCCCGACCGACTGTCCCCATCGCGAAAAGAACGGCTGGACCGGCGATGCACAGCTCGCCATGGAAACAGGACTCTGGAACTTCGACTGCGAAAAAGCCTGCTCCCACTTCCTTCAGATCGTCGCGGACACCCAGCGTCCGAGCGGTCAGCTGCCCGGGATCGCCCCCTCCGGCGGATGGGGATACAACTGGGGCAGCGGGCCGGCATGGGACAGCATTCTCTTTGAATATCCATGGAGAATGTATCTCTTTCGCGGCAACACGGAAAATATCCGCCGGCACTACCAGGCGATGAAACTCTATCTCGAGTACTGCGCCGGAATGGCGGAAAATCATCTGGTCCGCTTCGGACTCGGCGACTGGTGTCATCACGACCGCCGACGCATCGCGCCGATCGAACTGACCTCCTCCGCCTATTACTATTATGATGTCACCCGGATGGTCGAGTTCGCAAACATCCTCGGAAAAGAAAACGATGCAAAAGGCTATACGGAACTCGCGGAGCAGATCCGGGAAAACTTCAACCGGAAATTCAACAACGGCGACGGCACCTATGCCGACGGCTCATGGACCGCTCTCGCCGCCGCCCTCTATTTCCATCTGGCGGAAGAGACGGACCGCGCACGGATCGCGGAAAAACTCGTCGGAATGGTCCGGGCGAACGGTCATAAGACCGATTTCGGAATCCTCGGAGCCAAATACGTCCCGCGCGTCCTCGCAGACTGCGGCTATGCCGATGACGCCTTCCATCTGATCACCCAGACACAGTTCCCCGGATGGGGCTTCTGGATCGAAAACGGTGCAACCTCCCTCTGGGAACAGTGGAACGGGACCTCCTCGCAGAACCACATCATGTTCGGCGATATCTCCGCCTGGATGTTTGAATATCTCGGCGGAGCCGTCCCTCTCAAAGAGACTCCGGGATTCAAGCATTTTCTGTTGAAACCGGCGTTGATCCCCTCGCTTTCCCATGTCCGGATGCGTCATGAAACCCCGTTCGGAACCCTCCGCAGCGAGTGGAAACGCGAAAACGGAAAAATTCAGTGCGAATTTGAAATCCCGCAGGGAACTTCCGCCGATATTCTGCTTCCCGGTTCAACCGTGGAAAATGCGGAAGGAATCCAGAAGTTTCTCCTGTAAAAATCAAAGACGGAAAAATGCGCAGGCACTTTTCTGGGTCAAGGACTGTGTCCTTGTCGCGGTCCGGCGGCGAAACGCCGGTCGTGCATCGCACGAAACTCTCTAAAAAAGATGCGAGAGGCGAAAACCGCTTTGAAAAGCGGTTCTTCTCCCCTCGCGCTCCCCTCTTTCCCTAAACTTTTCGATCGTCTTTGCGATTTCCGCAAAGACTCAACGGGAATTACCGGAGAACCGGCCAGATTCTCCCGTTCGGAGCTTCGATCAGATTGATCGGCATGCCGAACGTTTCATGAAGATTCTCCGCCGTCAGGATCTCTTCCCGCAACCCCTGCTTGTAGACTCGTCCGTCTTTCAGAATGAGACCTCGGTCGAAGCTCTTTGTAATCTCCTCGATCCGCTGCGTGATGAATACCATGGTGGGAGAGTTTTTCCGTGCCGCGAGAGCGTCAATCGCCTTCAGGAGAATTTCACGACTTGTAAGGTCGAGATAGACACAGGTTTCATCAAGGATGACCAGTTCCGGATCGGAGATCAGGGCTCGTGCGATAATCGCCTTCACCTGTTCACCGGAGGAAAGACGGTCGAAATAACGATCGGCGATGCAGCCGCCCTGAATCATCTCCAGCGCTTCATGAGCCTTGTCCAGCTCGTGCTGTTCGGCTTCGCGGAAAAATCCGACTGTGGAATCCAGGCCGGAAAGAACGACTTCCAGAGCGGTCCAGCGGCGATAGGAATTGTCCGCCGCCCAGGTGTTCAGAAAAGGACTTGCCCAGGCAACCTTTTTCCGGATCTCAAAGATATCGCATGCGCCGTAACGGTTTCCGAGAATGGAAATTGTCGCGCCGTAAAGCGGCCAGACGAGTCCGAGCATCAGTTTGACAAGCGTGGTTTTCCCCGCGCCGTTCGGTCCGAGAATGAACCAGTGTTCCCCGCGTTTGATCGTCAGTGAAAAATCGTGGAGGGCCTCAAAGCCCTCCAGTTTCACGGTTGCATTTTTAATTTCAATTGCATTGTCCGTCATTGTATGTTGTCCTGTTTTTCTTACTCCAGAGGAATTGCGCAGGGATAGCTGCCGAGCACCTTGAGGGAGTGAGCCAGCGTATTCAGCTCTTTGAGAGCCGCGGCGATCTCGGGATTTGTCGCATGGCCGAGCATGTCGATGAAAAAGAGATATTCCCAGTTTCTGCGCTTCGAAGGACGGCTCTCGATCATTGTCAGCGTAATGCCCGCATGTTTGAACGGCAGCAGACAGTCGTACAGAGCACCGACCCGGTCCTTGATGGCAAAGCAGATGGAGGTCTTGTCCTGTCCGGAAGGCTTGACTTCCTGCGTTCCGGTCACCAGGAAACGGGTGGTGTTGTTGGGATTGTCCTGAATGCCTTTTTCGATGATTTTCAGGCCGTACACCTCCGCCGCGAGTTCGCTGCCGATGGCAGCCGCGCCCTCTTCGCGGGCGGCCAGATCCGCCGCGCGGGAATTGCTCACGACGGCGATCGTCTCGACCCCGGGCAGATGCTCCGTCAGCCAGTTGCGGCATTGTCCAAGCGACTGCGCGTGGCTGTAGACGACCTTGATTTTCGACTTTTCCGCATTGGAAAGCAGACACTGCTGAATCCGCATGTTGATTTCCGCACAGATTTTCACGGAGGAATCCATCAGCATGTCGAGGGTATAGTTGACCACTCCCTCCGTGGAGTTTTCGACGGGAACACATCCATAGTCGCATTTTCCGGCTTCGACCGCGTGAAACACATCCGCGATGGTGCTTTTCGAAAGATATTCGACACCATGTCCGAACTTCATTTTTGCGGCAAGATGAGTAAAGGTCGCTTCAGGACCGAAAAACGCCACTTTCAGCGGATTTTCCAGACGCAGGGCGCCCGACATGATCTCCCGGTAAACTGCACGGAGAGTTGAATTCGGCATCGGTCCCCGGTTGATTGTTTCCAGCTTCTCAAGGAGAGCCTTTTCCCGTTCCGGAACGTAGATGGGCTCGCCTCTCTCCCGCTTCCATTCCCCGACCTGTTTCACAACTTCGTAACGGTCGTTGAGAAGTCGCACAATCCCCCGGTCGATGGAATCAATTTTGATTCTGAGCTCTTGCAGATCCATAGTCTATCCCCGTTTTCCCATTCTGAAATTTTGAACATAAAAAGTACCATGAAATTGCGCGGAATTCAAGTTTTCTCCCTGATTTTTTTGATAAAACCGCCCCTTTTTCAAAAAAGGGAAAGGAGTTCCCCGCAAACAAAACCTACGCACCGGCACACCCGATGCGGAGGTTCCAGTTACAGCGTGAAAACACGTCAATCGACAACCACGGACTTCTTTTTGCCCTTGACCACTTCGCCGCAGACAAACGCCTTGAAGCCGGCCTTTTTGCAAATGGCAATCGCCTGTTTGGCTTCGTCCGCCGGGACGAACCAGACCATTCCGACACCCATGTTGAAGACGCGGTAGGCTTCGGAATCGTCGATGTTTCCGGCCTCGGTGATCAGTTTGAAGATCGGCGGAGCCTTCTTGATCGTGCTCTTGTGGAATACCGCATCGACGTTCTTCGGAAGGATTCGCGGAACATTGTCATAAAGTCCGCCGCCGGTGATATGGGCGATTCCATCGAGCGAAAGGCCGGCATCCATCGCCGCTTTGACGGCGGGCCAGTAGCAGGTATGCGGTTTCAGAAGCGCTTCCCCGATGGACTCGTGATTCAGTTCCGCCAGCTCCGTATCCACATCGTAGCGGCAGGTATGGAAAAGCACCTGGCGGGCAAGACTGAACCCGTTCGTATGCAGGCCGTTGGAAGGAAGTCCGATCGCGACGTATCCCGGGCGGATCTTTTCTCCGGTGATGATACGGTCCTTCTCCACAATTCCGTTGATGACTCCGACGAGGTCGAAATCGTTTCCGTACATGCCGGGCATTTCCGCGGTCTCGCCGCCGAGAACGGCGCATCCGACTTTGCGGCAGGCGTCGGCGATTCCTCCGAGGACCTCTTCATACAGAGGACTGCGGAGTTTGCCGATGCCGATGTAATCCAGGAAAAACACCGGTTCAGCGCCCTGTACGCTGATGTCGTTCACGCAGTGGTTGACGATGTCATGACCAACCGTGTCGTATTTCTGCATCAGAGCGGCAACCATAAGCTTGGTGCCTACGCCGTCGATACTGGAGACAAGCACGGGATTCTTGTATTTTTTCAGATCAATCTGGAAGAGTCCGCCGAACCCGCCGATCGGGGCGAGCATCTCCGGACGCTTTGCCATGGAAAGTTTCTTCTTGACCCGGGAAAGAAGCTCCGTCGCGAGATCGATATCCACTCCGGCATCCTTGTAAGTCGAGATTTTTTTTGCAGTTTTGCGCGCCATGTTCACCTCAAGATTGTTAATGTTGCAGACTTCCTGGCAGGTAATATACACGCTCTTTCCGCAGATGAAAGCAGAATCTTGTGAAAATTCTCCCGCAGGCTGGAAAAAACGTCTCTCCGGGGATATATTGTCCCCTGGAAACATCTTCAGACAAACTGTCACAGACAACAACCCGAGGAGGAAGCCCATGGGATTCATGGATGACAAGTATCTGCTCGAAAGCGAGGTCTCCCTCGCCATCTACAGCTCCGTAAAGAACCTGCCCATCATTGATCCGCACAATCATGCCGACGTGAAGGAAATCGCGGAAAACGGAAATTATTCGGACGCATGGCAGGTCTTCGCGGCAACCGACCATTATGTCTGGGAAGTCATGCGCAAACGCGGCGTCGGAGAGAAATTCATCACCGGCGACGCCTCCCCGAAGGAGAAATGGATGGAACTGGCGCGAGTCATGCCCGAAATTGCCGGAAACCCCGTCTATGAATGGATTCATCTCGATCTCCGCAGAAGATTCGACATCCGCGAAATGCTCAATGCGAATTCCGGCGAAGCCATCTGGGAGAAAGTCAATCAGAAACTCGCCGAACCGGAGTTCAAACCGCTGGAACTCCTGAAAAAAATGAACGTCGAAGTCATGTGCTCCACGGATGATCCCGCCGATACGCTCGAATATCACGAACAGGTCAACGTGAAAGCCGGCAGAACGGTCATCCGCCCGACCTGGCGCCCCGACAAAGCCATGCGCATCCATTTCCCCGATTTCAAAGAATATATCGAAAAACTCGGAAAACGCTTCGACACCTCCATCGACAATGTAAAAACTCTTGTTGAAGTCCTTCAGAAATCCCATGATTTCTTCGCCGAAAAAGGCTGCCGCGCCAGCGACCACGACACCCCGCACCCCCTCCCCGGAAATGCGACTCTAGAAGAAGCGGACGCCATCTTCCGCAAAGTCCTCGCGGGCGCAAAACCGACTCAGGCGGAAATCGACACCTATCAGGATTATCTGACTTTGCAGGTGGCGGATATGGACATGCGCGCAGGATGGGTCTATCAGATGCACATGGGCGTGGTCCGTAATGTCCGCGACACTCTCTACAAAACGCTGGGTGCGGATGTCGGCGGAGATGTCAGCGAATTCCACATCGACATCGTGAAACCCCTCTGCAGCTTCCTGAACCACTTCGACGACAAGCTCAAAATAGTTCTCTACTGTCTGGAACCCTGTCATGAGGCATCGCTTGCCGCGGTTGCCAGAGCGTTCGGCAAAAATGTCCGTCTCGGCTCCGCCTGGTGGCTCAACGACACGCCCTACGGCATGAGCACTCAGCTCGACTACATCGGCAATGTGGATCTTTATGCGAATTTCGGCGGCATGGTTTCCGACTCCCGCAAGATTCTCTCCTATGCGTCGCGCTTTGAAATGTTCCGCAGAGTTCTGGCGAACGTCCTCGCAAACAAGGTCCGTCTCGGCAGAATGCCCTACGACGTGGCGGAAAAACTCGCCGTCATGATGTGCTATTCGGAACCCAAAGACTTCGTCAACGTCTAACCCGGAGAACAATGCAATGGAAGTCATCATTATGCCGACAGAGGAGAAGGCAACTCTTCTGGCAAGCCGTCTTATCGCCGCACAAATCCGCCGCAAACCGGCCTCCACTCTCGGGCTGGCGACCGGAAGAACCATGGAAAACCTCTATGCCGTTCTCGCCGAAATGCATCGGAATGAAGGACTTGATTTCTCCCTCTGCCGCTCCTTCAATCTCGATGAATACATCGGACTGCCCGAGGACGATCCCAACACCTACCGTTCCTACATGAACAAACATCTGTTCTCGAAAGTGAACATCGACATCCGCAACACCCATCTGCCGCATGGGAACGCTCCCGATCTCGACCTCGAATGTGAGCAGTATGAGAACCGCATGAAAGAGTGCGGCGGAATCGACCTTCAGCTTCTCGGAATCGGCAGAAGCGGACACATCGGCTTCAACGAGCCGCTCTCCTCGCTCGCATCGCGGACCCGCGCCAAAGCGCTGACTCCCGTCACCATCGCGCAGAACGCACCGCTCTTCCCGCGGCCGGAGGATATGCCGAAACGCGCCCTCACCATGGGAGTCGGAACCATTCTGGAAGCGCGACGCATCCTCATGCTGGCGACCGGTGCGGAAAAAGCCGACATCATTGCAAAAGCGGTCGAAGGTCCCATCACCAGCATGGTCTCCGCCACCGCGCTCCAGCTTCATCCGAAGTGCACCGTCATCGTCGATGACGCCGCCGCGGAGAAACTCCAGGGCAAGGATTACTATCACTGGATCTTCCAGAATGAACCCGAATGGGCGGATTACCGGTAATCCCTTTCTTATTTCTCCGTTTCGCAGGGCCTGCGTGAATCTTCCGATTTTCGCAGGCCTTTTTTCAAAACAGCATCCACTCTCCGAAAGCGAATTCTGTCATGGACCGCAATCTTGAAAAACCATCATCCGCAGCCTTCTGCGGCAGAATCATCACGGAATCATCCCGGCTGATCCTGCGGGAAATGACACCGGAGGACTTACCCCTGCTCTGCGCCATGCTTCAGAATCCCGAAGTCATGTATGCCTGGGAACGCACCTTCTCCGATAAAGAGGTGCGGGAGTGGATTGATCGGAACCGCGTCCGCTATCGGAGCTGTGGATGCGGCTACTGGCTGGCGTTCGACCGGACTTCCGGAAAAAACATCGGGCAGATCGGAATCCTGCCGGAAGAAATCGAGGGGAAAAAACAGTTCGGAGCCGGCTGGATTCTCTGCCGGGAATGCTGGGGAAACGGCTATGCCGCGGAAGGTGGAAAGGCGTGTCTGGACTATGCCTTCCGGGAACTGCGCGTTCCCCGCGTGATTGCGGATATCCGTCCGTCGAATCATCGTTCCGTCCGGGTGGCGGAACGCCTCGGCATGGAAGCCATGGGTATTTATGACAAGGCGGTCGGCGGAAAAATCATGCCGCATCGGATCTATTCCGCCCGCTCCACAGACCGCGTTCAGGTTCCATGGAATCCGCTCTGGAAAAAGCAGTTCGCCGAACTGGAAGAGCTTCTGGCTCCGGTCCTGAAGCAATCCGGAGGAACTCTGCGGCATATCGGCGGAACATCGGTTTCCGGCTCTGCGGCGGTTCCTGTGATCGAAGCGGAATACCGTCCAGCCCCGGAAATATCCGCCGCCCGCATCGTTCAGGAACTGGAATCTCTCGGCTTCTTTCCTTTGAAAAGCGAGCCGGGGAACGGACTTCTCGCCTTCACCGAGAGTTTGAATCTGAACTTCCGGCACGCTCTCCGGATCCGGATGTCCTGAAAAACCGGAGAGCGAACCGCCGGATCTCTCGTCCGAACCGGGAGGAGAGATCACGCCTCTTTCATTCCGAACATCTTCCGTTTCAAGTCGAGATAATAGAGATAATCCTGCGGCTTCACGTTCGGCGGACAGCGATGGTCGCAGAACGGAATGTAGCCGCCGCGCTCCACATAGGGCACCAGCGTCTCCAGATAGCGTTTGATCGCCTCCGGTCCGGCGCCGAGCTGAATCTTGTCCACGCCGCCCATGATGCGGAGAGCCCCGGAGTACTGGTCGAGCAGCTCTCCCGGATGGGAACAGCCCATCACTTCAAACGGGAAGAGACAGTTGATTCCGCCTTCGAGCAGATAGGGCAGAATCGGACGCACATCGCCATCGCAGTCGGTGTACCAGAGATCAATGCCGTAACGGTCCAGCTTTTTGCGGATCCGCTTGTAACGGGGCATCACGACATCACGGAAGAAATCGACCGTCACGATCGGCCCGTTCTTGAAACAGATATCCTCCCAGCCGCTGGCGAAATCAAACTGGAAATGAGGCAGTACCTGATCCAGGAAGTCTTCAACAAGCTGACAGGAGGTTTCCACCATGTCCTCGACCATCTCGGGATAATCGAAAGTCGCGTATGCAAGGCCCTCAAAGGTAAGTATGTTGCGGATGCGTCCGATCATGGAACCGCAGTCGATGCCGAGCGGGTAATCACGATCCGCCGGATGAGCGGCCTTCAACGCCTCAATGTTCACACGACGGGCGGGATCATCCCGCCGCAGCCGCTCCTCCTTGCAGCGTTTCCAGTCATCCGGAGTGACAACGGAGGAACCAAGATAATGCGGAATCGTATCGTGACCGTCAAGAGGAACTTCAATGAGCAGACCGTTCGAATCGGTCATGATCTTCACATCGCCGCGCACCTCGACCACCTTCTGCTCGAAGGCGGGATGGATCCAGACCGGTTCATAAATAACCTTGATCGGATCAAAACTGAAAAAAAGATCAGCCTCTTCATTGTTCCGGATTCCGTTTTCGCGGAACAGATCCCATTCCGTGAAGTTTTCATCCCAGTAGCCGAACTCCATATTGAAACAGCGGTCAACGCTCTGGTAATGCATCTGACGGTTGAA
>CALXMJ010000349.1 GCA_944389445.1 uncultured Victivallales bacterium
GGGTCCGTCGGAGTCTACAGCACAAAATTCAAACTGGATCCGGAACTGGGCGAACTGGCGAAGATCACCTTCCGCACAGCCAATGATTCCGCTCTGTGGATCGTTCTCGCAGCGACGGTCTCCGGACAGGACTATCCTTATCCGGCAGTCGCAGCCACAGTCGTCACCAAAGCGGACAGGATCTGGCGCCCGCTTCCCTCTCCGACGCGCGGGGGAGTCATTCCCGGCAGCGCTCTTGACCTCTCCGCCTGTTTCCCGGCGGAACCGGCAGGAACTTACGGACGCGTCATCAGAAACAAAGACGGTCATCTTGCCTTTGAAAAAAATCCGGCGAAGCCGGTGCGTTTCCTCTGCGCCACCATTCTCACCGATCCGTTCGGCGGACGCGGCGAGGCAAAACCGGAGTTCGTCTCCCGGGAGATGATTTCCGAATACGCGAAACAGCTCCGCATGCAGGGATACAACATGGTCCGTTTCCACTATCTGGATGCCGTCCTGATGGGGGGATCAAAGAAAGATTTCCAGTTCAATCTGAAAACACTGGATCAGTTTGAATACTTTATTTACTGTCTGAAACAGAACGGAATCTACGTCAACTTCGATGCGATGGCGTCCCGGATCGGCTGGTCCCACGGATACAGCTGGTCGGCAAAACCGGGTGACAACCGCAATTTCAAGCTCGACATCCACTTCAATCCCGAAGTCCGGAAAAACTGGGAAAACGGAGTCCGGACTCTCCTGACCCGAGTCAATCCCTATACGAAAACACGTCTTGTTGACGATCCCGTCCTTGCGCTCGCGGTCAGTTTCAATGAACAGGAGTTTGCCTTCTCCCGCGGAAGAAACTTTTCCATCGCGCAAGCGGCATGGCAGTCATTTCTGAAACGCCGCTACGGTTCCATTGCCGCCCTGAAAAAGTCATGGGGAAATGAAGCGGATTCTTTCCGGGACTTTGATTCCATCCCTGCCTTCCTCCCGAAAGAGGTCGGCGGGATTTCCGAAAAAGGAAAGGATATCGCCCGATTCATCGGAGAACAGGAGAGCTCTCTCGCCCGATGGTACAGGGAAACGATCCGGAAAATCGGATTCCGGGGACTCATCGCCAGCTTCAACATGGGACAGGCCCTCCGCAACATCACCGCCCGGGAAGCCAACGACTTCATCGCGCTGAACGGATATCACGCGCATCCGTTCAACAATGCGATCGATCCGGAAGGCTCCATCGCCCGCGAAGGGAAAATCATACGCGGCTTCGCCTCCACCCGGGCTTTCGGCAAACCCTTTGTCTGCACGGAGCACGGACATGCGTTCTGGAACTCCTACCGCTATGAACAGGGATTCATCATGGGCGCTTATGCAGCGTTTCAGGGAATGGACGGGCTCACCGCCTTCTCCAATCAGATCACGGTACGTCCCGAAGTCCATGCGATCAAAACCTTCCAGATGCAGCACGACATCATCCTGAAGTCGCAGGAGCTCCTGACCGCCTTCCTCTTCCGGCGCGGAGACGTGAAGACGGCGGAATCCCTTGTCCGGGTCCGGATCGATCCCGAAGCGATCTATTCCACCGGTGTCAGCGACGAAGCGCTTCACTCCGGACAGACCCGTCTGGCGCTGGTCACCGGCTTCGCCGTTGAAACAGGAGACAAAGGAAAAGCGGCAAAGAATCAGATTGTGATTCCCGCCGCCGGAGGCTCCTCCCTGATCATCCGCAGCCAGGGTACCGCCGGCTACACGCAGGCGCAGGACTCCAAAAACGGCACGTTCCAGTTCGACTCCGCAATCCGGAATCTGAAACAGGCGAAAATCCTCCCGAAAAACAACCGTTCCAGCGAGAAACAGGGGATTTACGAAAGCAGTTCCGGAGAACTCTTCCTGAACGCATCAAAGCATTTCATGAGCATCAACACTCCGCGCTTCCAGGGGATCTGCGGAGAAGCCGGAACCAAAGCGAAACTGAACGAGTTTGAAGTCAAGCAGCTCGGCGTGCGCGGGAATCTATCCGCGGTCTCGCTGGAAAACGGAAAGACTCTCGCCGATTCGGAACAGATCCTGATCGTCTTCGCAACCAACGCTCTGAATACGGGAATGGTCTTTGAGGACGCATCGCACCGCACCCGAATCCAGAACGGAACCACACCGATTCTGCTGGAAACGGGTCGTTTCCGTGCGGCTCTCGCGAACCGGAACGCCGGAAAATTCAAACTCTACGCGCTCGGTACCGATGGAAAACGTCTTGCGGAACTTCCCCTGAAACAGTCCGCGGGAACCATCGGAATTGATGTAGACACCGCCGCCATCCCGAACGGTCCGGCTGTCTACTTTGAACTGACAACCAAATAAAGAGGAGGATAACAATGAAAAAAGGAAAATCACCCGGTTTCACGCTTGTGGAGCTCCTTGTGGTCATTGCCGTGATCGCGATCCTGGTCAGCCTGCTCCTGCCAGCACTGGGAAAGGCACGGGAAAGCGCAAACCAGATCAAATGTCTCAGTTCCATGAAACAGCTTGGAATCACAATGGCGCTTTACAGCTCCCAAAGCAATGACTGGAATGTCCCCCTTCAGATTCATTTTGTCCGTCCGGACACCGGAAATACGGAGAATCAATACTGGATGGACAATGCCAACTTTGCGCAACTTTCCGGTAATTCAAAAACCTTGTGGCTCTATTATCCCCGCTATAAAAAATCATTTCTCTGCAGCAACATCCCGAATTATCCACGGGAAAGCGCCGGATTTGAAGACTATACAAACCTGGGCTATGTCTATGGCATGACCTACTGGAACACCACTAATTTCGTCAATCCGGACAGTACCAGCACCTGGAGCGAAACACAGGCAACTCTCATGACCAAGGTCAAGCATCCATCCAATCGCTTTCTCTTTACAGAAGTTGCAAAAAAAGCTCTCGGCAGAGCCTCGCCGGGCGGCGATTATCGCGATCCAGCTAAACACTGGTGGGTCTATGGAGATTCGGATGAAGAACCGGATATCCCGACCGCCTACCGACATAAGGAAAAACAATATGTCAACGTAACCTATCTGGATGGACATACCGCCTCTCTGCATTACACCTCCATCCAGGGATCTCAGAATACGAAGCTCTGGCTCCCCTACTCCGCGGACTGATTCCGGTCAATCTTCTTCATATAAAATCTCCTTTCGAAACCGCCGGTCGCGGCGGTTTCTTTTTCTTTCCACTCTTTCTCCCCTGAACCGCAGCCCCCGGAAAGAGCCCCCGGCTGTGCATTTTTCACGGGGAGGAAGAAGAAAAAAATATTGCTGTGAACGTGTGAAAAAGGTATATTTCTGTTCATTTTTCGTTTTTTTTTGAATTTTTTTTATGTTTTCGCATCAATTACTGTTTGCAATTTCACAAAAAGCGTTTTATTCTACAAAATAAACACGCGACATGGATATGGAAAACAACTTTCAGGAGGTTTCATCAATCATGAGCTGTAATTGCACGTGCGGTTCCGTCTGCGCATCCAGAACACCGGAACAGGAAGAAAAATTCAACGAACTGGAACGCTACATCGCCTCTGTTCCGCTGGAGAGGTTTCCGGACCGGAAACGGGGGTACCTGATTCAGATTCTCCACAAGGCGCAGCACATTTTCGGGTTTCTGCCGGAAGATGTCCAGAAATACATTGCCGAACGTCTCAAAATTTCGCATGCGGAAGTCTACGGAGTCATCAGCTTTTACAGCTATTTCACGGACAAGCCGGTCGGACGCTACAAAATCAATGTCTGCATCGGCACCGCCTGTTTTGTAAAGGGAGCGGGCAAAGTGCTGGAAGAGTTCAAGCGCCGTCTCAACATCAAGGAAGGGGAAACCTCCGAAGATGGAAAATTCTTCCTCGGCTCTCTGCGGTGTGTGGGAGCGTGCAGTCTGGCGCCTGTCGTCATGGTAAACGACCGCGTTTACGGCAAT
>CALXMJ010000350.1 GCA_944389445.1 uncultured Victivallales bacterium
CAGCCTCTTCATTGTTCCGGATTCCGTTTTCGCGGAACAGATCCCATTCCGTGAAGTTTTCATCCCAGTAGCCGAACTCCATATTGAAACAGCGGTCAACGCTCTGGTAATGCATCTGACGGTTGAACCGTTCGCGTGCGGTCATTCGCCCCGGCCACGGGGGAAGATAAGGTTTGATCGACATGATGTTTCCTCCCAATTTGTTTTGTTGAAAATTAACTGCATCCTTTCTGATCAGGATAATCTAAATGGAGAAAAAGCGCTTTTCAATCTTTTTCGCAGGACAATATAAAGCAATCCATCTCAATATACAGAAAGCGGATTTCTGTTTGCGCATGTACAGTATCCGCAAAACAGGGAGCCGCCGATCATGACAAATCTCGACACTTTCAACTGGAAGCGCTGTTCCGACCGCTGGGACCAATGGTGGAACGGAGAATCCGATTCCCCGATGTTCAACATCCGCATAACACCGCAGGAAGGAGTCGGAGCCCCGAAAGGGTATCTTTCCATGTACGATTTTTCGATCCCCTCGGAACAAATCCTGAAGGAAGAGGAAACGTGGCTTGCGGCATGCGGTCATCCGGAAGATTCCTATCCCTCGTTCTGGCTGAATTTCGGACCCGGCGTACTGGCGGCAATGCTCGGAGGAGAAGGACACAACGGCATGGAGACGGTCTGGTTCACTCCGGGCCGATGGGAAGGCGTTCCGCTGGAACAGATGCATTTTCAACTCGACCGGAAGACCCCGTGGTTTCAACGCATCGAATCCATCTGCCGGGAAGCTGACCGGCTCCTGAAAGGCAGAATTCATGTCGGAATCACGGATTTCGGCGGAGCTCTCGACATTCTCAGCACCTTTCTTCCGGGCGAAGCTCTCCTTTTCGCTCTCTACGATGCTCCGGACGAGGTGAAACGTCTGACCATGGAAATTCACGAAGCCTGGTTTGAGGCGTTCGATTACTTTCATTCGCTCCTTCCCTCCAATCACGGATGGAGCGCATGGGACGGCATTTTATCCTCCAGACCGTACTACATGCTCCAGTGCGATTTCTCCTACATGATTTCCCCCGAAATGTTTGCGGAATTCGTCATGCCGGAGCTCTCGGCCTGCTGCAAACGGCTGGAGCGCAGTTTCTACCATCTCGACGGGAAAGGAGAACTTCCGCATCTGCCGCAGCTTCTCGCGGAGGAGAGACTCGGCGGCATTCAATGGGTGCCGGGCGCGGGAAATCCGCCATTCACGGAATGGGAAAAGGTCTACCGGACAATCGCAGACGCAGGCAGAAAGGTCTGGCTCTCCCCCGGCGGAGACTTCGACGGAGCCTCCCGGATCATGGATGCAACCGGACATCCCGAACTCTTTGTTCTCTGCGATGCAATCCCGCCGGAACGCGAAAACGATCTTCTCCGATTCAAACAGCGCTACAGCTGAAAAGCAACACTGCGAACTGGATGGTCTCCGTCTTCTAACTCTCCTCCACGGCATATGTGCCGCCGCCGTGATACCGGTACTGTACCGGAGTGACGTGCATGATTGATTTGAACAGACGGCAGAATGTTGTGCTGTCGCGAAATCCGCACAGCTTCGCAATCCGGGCAATGGAGGCGCGGCTTCCCGTCAGAAGCGCTTTTGCCTGCAACATTCTCCGTGTCTGAATGAAATAGTGGGGCGTTTTCTTGTATTCCTGCCGGAACAAACGGGAAAAAGTGGAACGGTGAATGCCAAGATAAGCCGCCACAGAATTGACATCAAGTTCATAATTTGACAAATTATCTTCGATATATGCAATTGCCGTCCGGATCAGTTCCATGGAGGACTCCCCCGCATCGGTCCGGCTCCCGGGATAGCTCAGAAGCGAAAGAATCTCCGCCGAAGTCTCCCGGATGCTGCACAGAGAGGATTCCGTAATCCGTGCCTGAATTGCATCCAGCTTCGCACAAAAGAAATCCTGCGGCATCTCAATGAGGCGAGGATAATTGTAGCTGGTCAGAATCGCCATGGCCAGAGGTCCGTCAAAGGTCAGCCAGCGCAAAGTCCAGAAATCGGATTCGGCAACGCTGCTGTGCTCCTCGCCCGGATAATAAATAAACACACTTCCCGGCGTCACCAGATACTCCTGACGATACAACGTGACGACCGCAGAACCGGACAGCGTAAAATCCATTTCAATAAAACTGTTTTTCACTCCGGGATGCGTAATGCGCCTTCCCCCGATCCGGGTCTCCTTGCCGACCGCCATTCCATACAGGGGAAGCGGCGGCGGATGCATGAACATCTGTCGCTGGTACTCCTCGTAATATTTCACAGGACCTCTATTCTCAGTCTTCGACATTTTTCACTCCATTTTATCTATGCCTTACAACAAATTGCCGATTGTCTTTTTCTGCAACATATACTATAATGTAAAAAAAGTCAAGCGGTCCATGGATCAGGAAAGAAAGGACACCCGAATGAAACAATACATCTTCAGCCTGCTGGCAAGCACCCTCGTCTCCGCCTCCGCGGAAACGGTGCTGAACCTGCCGCTGAAACAGGCGGACGGACTCGACGGGTGGACATGGAATTCCAAACAGACGGCTCGTTTCGTCCGCGATCCGGATGGCGGGGAATATCTGGAACTGCGGCGGGAAAAAGCGGAACCTCGTCCGGTTTGCGGAATCTCCCGGAAAATCAATGCCGCCGCCATCGCCGGGAAACGGATCACACTTTCCGCGGAGATCCGCCGGGATATCAAAGTTTCACAGAAATGGCAGGGAGGAAGATTCGAGCTGATCGTCAAACGCGCAGACGGCAAGTCCGACACCTTCGGTATCTATCTGGAACCCGGAAGTTTCAGCTGGATGAATGTTTCAAAATCATTCGACATTCCGCAGGAGATTGTTTCCGCAACTCTGCATCTCGGATTCCGCCATGCGACGGGAACGCTCCAATTCCGCAATCTCAAGCTGGAAGCCGGCGACACTCTGCTTGATCTTGCAAAACATGCCAACATGGGATACGCCGATCCCGCTGCCAATGACGGCAAAGGCGGATGGTCCGATCAGGGCCCCGGAAATGATGCCTCGAAATTCCGCTGGAAACAGACCTCGTTCGGCAATGTTCCGTTCCGTATGACCGATCCGGAAAAGAACAATGGAAAAAGCGTCCTGAGTTTTGCCGGACAAAACTTCCCGAATGGAATTGATTCCGCGGAAGTCGACCTCTCCGGCGGAACCTGCCGGGCAAACTACCTCTATCTTCTTCACACGCTCACCTGTCCGGACACCTATCCGCCGGTCGGCGAGATCCGGGTGATTGGAGACCGGAATTCTCAGACGCTGAAAATCGTTCAGGGCCGCGATGTGGAAAACTGGTGGAAGCCATCGAGAAAAATCAACGCAAATCCCGTCGCCATCTGGCGCAACGGCGAAGGAAACGAGGTCGGACTCTATCTTTCCAAATTCAAACTGAACGATCCCGGCAGGATTCAGAAGGTTGTTTTCCGGAAAGAAAGGGCATCTACTGCAACCTGGATCGTCGTCGCGGCAACGCTTTCCCGGAGGAACATTGAGCTTCCGAAATCCAGCATCGTCACCATGCGGCCCGATCGGATCTGGAAGATTCTCCCGATGCCCCCGCAAGGCGGAATCCGCGCCGGTTCCGCTCTTGATCTCTCCTTTCTGAACGACGGCAAACCGACCGGCACTTACGGCCGCGTCATCGCCAACAAGGACGGACACTTCGCCTTTGAAGCGGAACCCTCCCGGCCGATCCGTTTCTTCTCCACCGCGGAAGGTCCAGCCTCCTGGCGCGGAACCTTCCACGGCAACAAGCCGCAGTTTGATTCGAAAGAGAAAATCCGGGAATATGTCCGCCAGCTCCGTCTTGCCGGATACAATATGCTGCGCATTCACTATCTGGACGAAATTCTGCTGACTGACGCCGGAGAGGATCTGGAATTCCATCCCGTTTATCTGGACCGGTTCGATTTTCTGGTCGCCGAATGCGGCAAAAACGGCATCTATCTCAACATGGACGCCATGACCAGCCGTCTCGGCTACGCAAAGGGCAGACGCTGGGGGTGGAAGGGACATCCCGCAGCGCCCGGCAATTTCAAACAGGAAATCTATTTCAGCGAAGAGGTCCGCCGGAACTGGAAAGAGGGAGTTCGAAAGCTATTCACCCATATCAATCCCTACACGGGAAAACGGCTTGCCGACGACCCGACCGTCGCACTTGTCGTCGGCTTCAACGAACAGGAGTTCGGACTGCTCGGGGCCTCCGACTACAGCGGTCTTCTCCCGCAATGGAAGGAGTTTCTGCGAAAACGCTACAGGACCCCGCAGGCTCTGCGCAAGGCATGGGGAAAAGATGCTCCGTCTTCATTTGAAAAGCTCCATCCGTTCCGGAGCAGCGACATCCGCCGCGCGACCCCGATGGCTTCCGACATCAACCGGTTCCTGATGGAACTGGAAAACGGAATCTTCCATTTTTACAAAAACTTTCTGCGGGAAATCGGTTATCCGGGCCCTGTCTCCGCCATGAACATGGGAAAAGCGTTCCGCCACGCGGCTTCACGCAGAGACTTCGATTTCATTGCAATGAACGGCTATCACGCCCATCCGAACGGATTCACCAGCAGTAACGGAGGAAGCGGTGTCATCTCGCAGGAAAGTTCCATCGGAAATGCGGGCAACCTGATCCGCGGATTCGCTTCCGTGCGCCGTTACCGCACACCGTACATTGTCACGGAACATCTGCATGTCTTCTGGAACAAATACCGTTATGAACAGGCATTCGTCACCGGGGCCTACTCCGCGTTCCAGGACTTCGACGGACTCACCGGATTCGGCTCCAATATCACCCTGAATCCTTATGTGACACTCTCGCCGTTCATGCTCGGAAACGATCCGATCGCAAAAACACAGGAGTTCCTGACCGCGCTTCTCTTTCTCCGCGGAGACGTCTCTCCCGGAAAGCATCTGGTCAGGCTTGCGCTCAATTCCGATGAAATCCTCCGCAGCAACGCTGCCATGGAGGGCATTTCCACCGCTCAGGGAAAAGTGATTCTGACCAACCGGTTCGCCTACTCCTGCGATCTGCACACCCCTCCAGGAAAGAATGAAATTGTCATCGGACGCAGCGGCGGCGCCGGAATCATTCTGGACGCCTGGTACAACAGTCTCATGGAGTCGAAAAACACCCTGTTCAATCTGGATCGTTTTCTTCAGGAGCTCCGGAAGAAAGGAGCGCTTCCGCCCGGCAATCCCTCCAGCGAAACAAAAGGGATCTATGAATCCGAAACCGGAGAACTGCTCATGGACACCCGTCGGAATTTTCTGCAAATCCGCACGCCGCGTCTTCAGGGGATCTGCGCGGAAGCGGGCGCTTCGGCGAAACTCCCCGACTTTGAAATCCGCCGAATGACAACGCGCGGCAATCTCGCCCTCGCCTCCATCGACGGCAGAAAGCCGATCCGCGAGGCGAGACGCCTTCTTCTGGTCGTCGCCACCAACGTTCTGAACAGCGGAATGAAGTTCGAAGATCCCGAACAACGTTTCCTGCTTAAGCTTGGCTCCACACCGCTTCTTCTGGAAACAGGAACATTCGATCTGGCGTTTACCAGCCGCCATGCGGGATCGCTGAAAGCCTATGCGCTCGCCATGGATGGGAAACGCATTTCGGAACTGCCGCTTCAAATCCGGGGATCGCGTGTCATGCTCCATCTGGACACGGCAGCAATCCCGAACGGTCCCGCTCTCTATTTTGAACTCAACGCTAACTGAAAGGGCTTTTTATGAACTCACGAATTCACATTTTCACTCTTGTGGAACTCCTCGTGGTGATTGCCGTCATTGCGATCCTGGCAGCACTTCTTCTGCCTGCGCTGGGGAAAGCCAGAGAAACGGCGCAATCCGTACTCTGCACCAACAATCAGCGACAGATCTATACCGGCATCGCCTCCTATCTGGTCGATTCCGGTGATTATCTTCCGCCGAACGGCGCTTACAATGTGAATTATCCGTATTTCATCTTCCGCTATCTCAATGAAACGAACGAAACTCCGCTGTATTCCCGCTATGCGAGATCGAAACCGAAAGGGATTTTCTACTGTCCGAAGACACACAATCCGGCATCGGAGAGTCCGAACTGGAAAGCGGGTGTCACGCAGGGAACGCTCAACTATTCCGTCTATGTGCCGACCGTTCCGCAGGGATGGCGCGATACTTCCGCACCCGGCAGCGGAAGCTGGATCACCGGCTTGGGAAACGGCACCTACCTCAGCGATGCAAGACGGATCAATACCGTTAAATCCGGTTCCATCCTGTATGGCGAGTCGTTTTACCGGGAGGTCGACGGTCTTTGCAACAAACCGGGCGTTCTTTACGACACCCTTTCCAATCAGTACATCGGTCAGAGCGGAACCTACGGCTGGTATCACTCCGGGAACCGCAGCGCCAACTTCACCTTTGTCAACGGAGCGGTCCGCTCCTACAAATGGAACGGAAGTGTACTCTTTGACAAGGACTTCGTTCCCGTAAAATAAAACTTCCCGAAAGAAAATTTCTCCCGCAGACAACCTTTTCCGGCGGGAACAGTCGAAACGCATTTGCATTTCCCGGTTTTCAGGCTATACTCCTCTCAGCGGGAGCTGTTATGAAACAATCGAAAAGCAAAGAGCACAGATTTGATTTCGACGGAATGTCAGGAGTGTTCCGGAAAGGCGTTCAGTTCCATATGTCCGCCGAATCGTGGGAGTATGGACGCCATCACGCGCTGCCGCTCTGGACGGAATACATTGTCTACCCGGCAATTCTGCCCAGGGGCTATCGCTTCTCCCAGGAGAACGTCACCTTGACCTCCTTTGAACTGGTACTGGAGGGCTCCATGAATATTCTTCTGGACGATACCCGCCTGACTGTGAAACCGAACGAGCTCTGTCTGATTCCGGCAGGAAAAACCAAACATCTGGAGATTCGGGAAGACTGTCGAAAAGTCGTATTCGGCATCTGCGGTCAGCTTCATCTCTCGCTGCTTGCCATGACAGGGCTTTATTCCACGCCCATCCACCGTCTGACCCATCCGGAGCAGATTCTTCTGATTCTCCGCGAACTGCATCGGCTCCTGAAGGAGAGATCGGAAGCATCCGTTCCGAAGATCTCCGGACTCACGATGGAGCTTATCATGGAAATCGGCCGGGAGGCCGGACGGACTCCCGAACCCCTGCTCGCAGATGCCTTCCGCGTTCTGGAATTCAATCTCTCCAAACCGTTCCAGCTCTCGGCGCTTGCGGAAGAGCTCCACGTTACGACGGATTACCTGAACCGTCTTTTCCGAAAGGAGCTCGGTATTCCCCCGAAGCACTATCTGATCGAACAGCGGATGCAGCTTGCGTTCTCGTTATTGAATTCCTCTCGTCTCACCATACAGGAAATCTCTCTGAAATGCGGTTACAAAACGCAGTTTGCATTTTCCAGAGAATTCCGGAAAAAATTCGGGATGACCCCATCCGAATGCCGGAGAAAAGGCAAAGACAAGAAATAGATATAAAATTCCAATTTCAAGATATAGAATCACCTTGTTTCCCTCTTGTCGTTTTTCCTTTTTCAGAGTATAATCTATAACAATAAGCGATGGAAAAATCAAGGGAACAGAATGATGAAAAAAGACAAACGTTTCACATTGATTGAACTTCTTGTAACGATTGCGATCATTGCGATACTGGCGGGCGTTCTGCTTCCCGCCTTGAACTCGGCACGGGGAAAATCATTCGACATCACCTGCAAAAACAACCTGAAAACCATGGGGACCGCCAGTGTTGCCTACGCCGCGGACAACGATGACTGGATGGTTCCCTGTCAGACAAAACGCTACACAGAAACATACAGTTCCAAGGATCTGTGGGTCTCCCTGCTGATTCCGTACGGGGCGCCCTTTTCCAGAGAGCGGACCGCGCCAACCGTCCACCACTGTCCGGCGGAAACTCGAACCGAAGTCGGTTCGGATTACGGAATCAACACCTGGGTAGACGGATCCTATAACCCGACCCATCCCCAGCCGCACAAGCACATGCTCCGCCGCTTCTCCCAGTTCAAAAATGCCAGCCGCCTTCCCTTTATCGGCGAAAACGGCGGTCTCTGG
Organism: uncultured Victivallales bacterium; assembly: GCA_944389445.1. GTDB lineage: Bacteria > Verrucomicrobiota > Lentisphaeria > Victivallales > UBA1829 > UBA1829. The sequence goes on from CALXMJ010000350.1 coordinate 8,126, forward strand.
CTGAACCGCTATCAGAAGATCATGCAGTTCGCCTTCGTTCACGGCGGCACAGACAATCGAATTCTGGATACCAATCAAACAGAGGAATGGACTATTGAACGGGCTCTCGCACTGAAAGGACGCGCCAATATTCTTTTTATCGACACGCATGTCGAAGGACGTTACTTCCCTACCATCTACCTCCACAACAGCGATGAAGAGTTTCTTCATGACAGAAACAGTGTTCCCTCCGGAACGCTCTATTTTTAATCATTTTCACACCCGTCAACCAAGGATTTCAGAATGAAGAATCTTATCCCCCTGCTCCTGCTGTTCCCAGTTTTCGCCACAGGAGTTCTCCATGCGGAAAACCTGTTTTTCAACGGATCGTTCGAACTCGGGAGCTGCGGCTACTCTTTCGACCGTTTCTATCGCCCGAAACAGAACCCGAAACTGGAAAAATATCTGCCAGTCCTCGACGACTCGACAAAAACCGACGGCCGCTTTTCCCTGCGGATCGACAATCCCCATCGCGAAGAATACCGTCTTCAATGCAAGGATTTTCTTCTTCCGGCGAATGCGGAAATCCGTGTCTCGTTCCAGGCAAAGGGCAGCGGAGCCGTCACCGTGCAGGCCGACTTCCGCGCTCCCGGCAAACCGATCAATATTCAGGGAAAATACTTCCGCCTGACACCGGAATGGAACAATCATTCTTTCACCTTCCGCACCGGTGCCGAGCAGGGCGGGGGTTATGTACTCCGTTTTCTGCGTGCGCCGAACGAGTCCGGAAGCATCTGGCTTGACGACATCCGGGTTTCCGTTTCCGGAGAAAGCGATCTCTTCCGCGGAATCGAAGCCGGCGTGGAACCGGGAGCACCGCTCTTCGATCAGGGGGAAACGGTCCAGGCGAAACTTCACATCCGCAACGCTTCCGGAAAACCGTATTCCGCAAGGTTCCCTGTCCTGCTGTTCGATGACTACTTCAAAACGGCAAAACCGGTCTTCCACGCGGATGTAAAACTTGCCCCGGGAAAAAGCGCCGTCTTCCCGTTCCGCTTCCGGGCGGAACGAATCGGAGCCTTCTCCCTGATTCCGGATTCCGCCGGAGTGCGGAAATATCACGGAAGCATCGCCGTACTGGGGAAATACACGCCGCGCAAACTGGATTTCACAAAAGACGCCTGCGTCGGATTCAACGGAGGAACCGCCAGCCGGTTAGTCGGCAAAACGGAGGAACTCTGCTACCCGGCAACCAACGGCAATCCGGATGAACGACTCGGTATGATGGCTCGGCTCGGCATTCGTCTGCTGCGCTCTCACGATACAGGCTATTCCATCGGCAGCTGGTACCTCTTCGAACCGAAACGCGGGGTCTACAATACCGATAAATTCGATTTCGATCTTTCCCTCTACCGGAAACATGGAATCGAAATGCTGGCGGTCCCTCTGAACTCCGACTTCATCAAACGGCAGTACGGCTTCGAGACCTATCGTTTCCGCGACTGGCTGCTTCCCCTCTGCGAAAGCGTGAAATTCGGCAGGCATACGCAGCTCTATCCGCCGAAGGAGGAATTCCGGCGCTTCATCCGCGAATTTGCAAAACGGTCGGCTGGACGAATCCGCCTCTTCGAGATTTTCAACGAGCCTCAGTTCTGCATGGAAATCAATCGCTACATGGAATATCTGAAAATCGCCCATGAAGAGATCAAACGCGAGATTCCCGACGCCTGCATCATCGCATTCTGTTCCACCAGCGACAAAGGGGACAACATCGACAAATTCACCATTCAGGGTCTCCAGAACGGCGGTGCCGCCTTCTGTGATGCCATTAGTTTCCATCCCTATGCGACTCCGCAGCTCGGCTCCCCGTATCCGGCGGATGAACAGCTCCGGGAATTCAGAAAAAAGCTCGCGCCCTTCACCTCCGCGGGCGCATGGAACACGGAACTCTTCTATCTCCAGCAGGCGGACTACCGGGATCACTACACATCCTCTCTGTTTGAAGCCCATCATGCGGCGGCACGGTTCCTGATTGATCTCGGAGAAGGGATCGCTCAGAGCTGTCCGGTACACATTGATTCCGTCTGGAAAAAAACGATCCACGAGCGCTTCCGCGCGTTCACCTCTCTGAACGGAATCGACGGGACCTTCTCCGCGATCGGAGTCGCCTACAATCCTCTGGCACGCTTTTTCGAGGGAGCAAAACCGATCGGGAAGTTCCGCTATCCGAACGGCATCATCTGCTACGTTTTCCGACGCGACGGCAAGGAAATCGCCGCCGTCTGGAACTACGGCTCCCGACGCGATCTTTCCGCCGATTTCTCCCCCTTCGAAGTCATGGATCTCTTCGGGAATCCGATTTCCTCCGGAGTTCTGCCCCTCACGCCTGCGCCCTACTATCTCCGGCCGAAACACAATGCTCCCGGGTTCGGCGACCTGCTGAAAAATCTGGCGGTCCGCATGGAGCAGATCGTCCAGGTGCAGCCGGCTGCCAGACTGATCCCCCAGAAAGACGGCTCCTCCGTTCTCCGCATCACACTCTACAACACCGGCAATCGGAATGCGGAGTGCCGGGCCGGACTTTCCGGACGTCTCTTCTGTCCGCAAGGAATTCATGCATTCACGATTCCGGCCGGACAATCCGTCACCCTGAATCTTCCCTGCCAGGTCCGCACTCCCGGAGGAGAGGCCTTCCTCGGACTCTTTGCCAATGGAAAAACCTTCCGGATTCCGCTCAGCATTACGGAAAATCCACTTCTGAATATCGGGGAGACCGCAAAGTTCCAAAGCAAGGATGGAAAACTCTCCGGAACCTTCCGCTTTGAACGGAAAGGAAAGGAGCTGGAACTGACCGTGCTGGTCAAGGATTCCACCGACTCCGGCACGGAGATGAACGGACGAGCCCCCTGGGATCAGGACTGCGTGGAGCTCTTTTTTGATCGCAGATCCGACACATCCGCTCTGGAACACCCGGAAAAATATACGCAGGATGTCTTCCGTCTCTTTCTCCTGCCCCGACTGAAAAAAGCCAATGTCCATTTCATGAATCATCCGGTCAGGACCACGGTATCCGACCTCCCCTGCCAGGTGCGCCATACTGCGGATGGCTATCTTGTCAAACTGACCATTCCGAAACGTCTGCTTCCTGCGGACCAGCGGGAATTCGGTTTTGAAATCAAAGTGGACGATGCGGAAACCCTCTCCGGAAAACCCGTCCGGGAAGCCTCCTGGGCGAACGGAGACCGACCGTTCCGCAACCGTCTTGCCTTTGGAATCATTCAATCAGCCAAATAGAAAGGAGTTTCGAACATGAAATCATGCATTCTCACTGCCGCCCTCCTTCTGAGCGGCGTTCTTCTGAACGCGGAGCCCCCCGCCGCATCGGAAATCACTCCCCGCGGAGGATGGAAAAAAACAGCCGATAACACCTTTGCCATCCAATGCAAACTCGATATGCAGGGCACGGCATCCCTGGAACTCAAAGCAGCCGTGAAGCCCGATACCTTCTACGTTCTGGAATGGGAAGCGCGAGGCGCACTCTCCGACAACAGCGGCCAGGCGCAATCCCTTCTCAAACTCGATCGAACCGTCTTTCCCGGTTTTGAAGTCGACAAAGAGTGGAATCTCTACCGGAACTATTTCTATTCCGGGAAAAAGAATTCCGTTCTTTTTTCGATCTATCTGCGGCGCTCCCACGAACAGGCTCTGGAGATCCGCAATCTCAAACTTCTGGAACTTTCCAGCAGCGATTACAAAAAAGGATATCTCTTCGACTTCGAAAAGGATCAGACCCTTCCGGGATTCTGGACCCGTTCCTGGGGACAGAAAAAATTTGCCGCCGCAATCGTCAAGTCCAATTTCATCAATGGGGACAAAAGCATGAAGCTTGTCTCCGATGGAACGACACAGGCATCCATCTCCTCCGGCGTCTTCCCCGTAATCGCCGGAGCAAAATACAAAATCAGCTTCTGGGCAAAGGGATCAGCTAACGGCAGTCTTCTGTTTGTCTTCAATTCGAACAACCAGCGTCTCTCCGGAAATCACCCCCCGATCAATCTGCTCCGCAAACACTGCGCAATCGAAACAGAGTGGAAAGAATACTCCTTCGAGGTCACCTATCCCACCGATCTCAAAAAGTATCCGACCGCCGCTATCCCCATGGCCAATTTTGTTCTTTTCAGCAAAATTCCAGAAGTCCTGATCGACAATATCAAAGTGGAAGCAATTCCCTAACCGGCAATACTCCTCCTCTCCCGGCAAAATCCCGACCGGGAAGGAGGATTCCTGAAAACGGAATGCCGGTCAAAGCAGAGAAAAGAGATCCTGTTCCGGCTCGGCTTCCTCGCGGATCGACAACAGTTCATCAATCGAATCCGCCTGACGCTCCAGTTCTTTTTTCAGCATTCCCGCACGCTCCGGTCCAATGCCGCCGATCTCCGAAAGCGATTCCACCGTCGCAGAGCGCAGCTCCCCGAACGAAATCTTTTCCAGAAGCAGTTTCGCTATGTTCGGTCCGATCCCTTTAATATTCAGCGCCGTCAGCAGTTTCCAATCCGGCGTTTTGCGCGCAGCCTGAATCTGACGGTAGAGTTTTTTTGCTGCTGTATCGCCGATTCCGTCGAGCTGCCGCCAGTCCAGAACACCCAGTTCAAACATCCGGCTCAGATGCCGGATCCCCAGATTCCGCACCATGCGCCGCACATTCGATTCGCCGATCCCGTCGATGCCGAGAATCCGCACCGCCGCAAGAAGACGCTGTACAATGGTCTCTTCGCAATCCGGATTCACACAGCGCAGTTCCGGCAGTTCCACAACAAGATCATGCCCGCAGGAGGGACATTTCGAAATGACGCAGCTCCGACGCTCCGGTCCGGGCGTCACCGCGGCGATGTAGGGAATCACATCCCCCGCGCGCTCCACCTCCACATAATCGCCGATTTGAATATCCCGGTCCAGAATATTCTGCAAATTGTGCAGGGACGCATTGCGGATGGTTGTTCCCCCGATCTCGACCGGTTCAAATTCGGCAACCGGAGTCAGACAGTTTTTCCCGAAGCTCCAGACCACATTCACCAGTTTTGAAACATGTCTCCGATTCGTGAACTTGAATGCCATCTGTCCGCGCGGATGGTGCGCCGTGCTGCCAAGGGAATCCGAATACGCCTCATCCGCCAGCTTCACCACGATTCCATCCATCGGATAGGGCAGAGCGGAAAGCGTTCTGCAAAGCGCCTCCCAGCGAGACCAGAGCTCGGAATATTTCACGTTTTCCGAAAACAGATTGTAATCGACAAACGTCAGCTTTGCCCCTTGCTCCAGCATGGGACCGATCTCCTTCAAGCCCATCATCCCGGCGACCGCGTTCCGGGGATTGCGGTACGGTTTGCCGTTCCGGTTGAGAATGGAGGCATATACGGTTTTGAAATCATCCTCCCGGATCACGATCTCGCCCCGGACCGCGTGTGATACAGCGGAAAGCGGTCCACGGAATCCGACGGTTTCCACTTCAATGAGCGGAGTTTTATTGCTGATATCCTCACCGTCATATCCATCGCCGCGGGTCGCGAGAACACTTCCGTTCCAGATTGCGGAGATGCCGTCATATTTCGGCTGAACCAGAAAGAGCTCCTCCTCCGACCGGTGATATTTTTCCGCCCAGCTCATCAATTCATCCAGCGAATAAGCCTTGTCGAGCGAGAGCATCGGACGCGCATGGTGCACCTTTGCACCGGTCCCGCTGACCTTCGGAGCATGGACCTCCGAAAGCAGTGGATGAGAGGGATTCCGTTTCCGCAGAGCCTCCATCAGCAGATCGTACTCCGGATCGGAGAGATCGCCGGACGCCTCCTCTTCCCAGTATCGACGGTTGCACTCCCGGATTTTTGCAATCAGCATCTCTTCGCTCAAACTCTCAACATCCAGCATGACGGACGGTCCTTTCTTCAATACTCAAAATCAAAAATAATCGGCAGATGATCCGAATACTCCACCTCCGGCACGCTGAAATTCAGCGAACGGATCGAACGGGAACAGAGAACAAAATCCAGACGCAGATGCGGCGAACCCGCCGGATAGGTCGGCAATCCCCGGAAATTCGGATCGTAAAGATCCAACTGCTCTACGATATGTTCAATCTCCTCCGTTCCCGCGAACGCATTGAAATCCCCCGCGATGATGACCGGACCCGGATTGATCGCCGCAATCTTCGTCAAATACTCCAGCTGAAGCTGTCT
>CALXMJ010000351.1 GCA_944389445.1 uncultured Victivallales bacterium
GAATCCGCAACGATACCGGCTCCGGCACGCATCGTCAGGGTTTGCCCCTCCAGAATCATCGTGCGGATCACGATTGCGAAGTCCATGTTGCCGGAGTAGCTGAAGTATCCAGCCGCGCCGCCGTAGATGCCGCGCGGAGAGTGTTCATGCTCGGCGATCAGCTGCATTGCCCGGATCTTCGGCGCCCCGGAGAGCGTCCCCGCCGGAAACGCTGCACGGAGAAGATCAAAACAGTCGTAGCGCTCGTCGAGTTCCGCCTCGACATGGGAGACCATGTGCATCACATGGGAATAACGTTCAATGGTCATGAACTCCTTGACCTGCACCGATCCTCTTGCCGCGACCCGGCCGATGTCGTTGCGTCCCAGATCGACCAGCATGATGTGCTCGGCACGCTCCTTCTCATTTTCGAGAAGTTCGGAACCGAGCCGGATATCCTCCTGCTCCGTTTTGCCGCGCGGACGCGTTCCGGCGATCGGACGAACCGATCCGGTCCGGCCGGTCAGCTTGACCAGCTCCTCCGGCGAAGCCCCGATCAGCGTCCGCTCCCCGAACTTCATGAAAAAGGTGTACGGAGAGGGATTGATCAGCCGGAGCGCCCGATACAACTGGAGCGGACTCGCGGGAACCTCGGTGGTGAACTTCTGCGACATGACAATCTGAATGCATTCGCCGTCGCGGATCGCCCGTTTCGCGGCCTCAACCGACTCCTTGAACTCCTCACAGGTCATTTCCGGACGGAACGGTTTCATCGTCGTTTTCCCCTCCCCGCCGATCGACGGACGGGAAACCGCGGAATTCAAACGGGCATGGATCGCCTCCACCTTCTTCATGGCATCATCGTAGGAATCCCGCGGCGAGGCAAATTCGCAGGGACGCGTACAGACTGAAATAATGATCGTATGTTTCACATTATCGAAAATAATCATCTCGTCGGTCAGCATGAAGCACAGCAGAGGAGTCCCTTTTTCGAACTCCAGATCCACCGAAGGTTCAAACTTTCGAACAGCATCATAGGCGATGTATCCGATCGCCCCTCCGACCATCGGGGGCAGTTCCGGAGAAGGACTCAGCTTATGCATGCCGAGGATTTTTTTCAATTCTGTCAACCCGTCGCTTCCGGGCAGTTCCGTCACGCCGTTTTCCTTTTCCTGAAGCACGACTTTATCGGGCAGCTCCATCAGCACGGCGTAGGGATTCACGCCGAGGAAGGAGTAGCGAGCCCAGCGCTCCGATCCCTCCACGCTCTCCAGAAGAAACACTTCCGGATCATCTTTGAATTTGTTCAGTACGGAAACCGGTGTTTCCATGTCGGCAAGGAACTCCCGGTACACCGGAACTGAGGCTCCGGTCCCGCAGCGTTCCACGAACGTCTCGAAATCAAGTTCTTTCACCATTTCCACTTTTCCTTTCTGTTGTTATATCAAGTTTGAAAAAAAATCAAAAAAAAACGGCGGATTGATTAACTTTTTCAGTTAGTCAATCCGCCGTGATTTTCTCAACGACTGATTTTGAAAAAAATATTAATACGCATCAGCCGCCGCAGATTGACCTCCGCGGCGCCACCAGCCCTGAACCTCGATTAAATTGTAAGAGAAACTGTTCATGCGTAAAAACCTTTCTTATTCTGCAATATAATGCGGAATATCTCAATTGTCAAGAACTGTTTTTGAAAAAAATAATAAATAAAAAATCTTTTTTCCTTCTTGCAACTGGTGTCAAGCGGAATATAGTATTTCTGTCTTCCGGAAAACGGCATTTCAAGAACAGCGTTCTTCAATAAGAAAAAGGAACTTTCATGATCCATAAACAATTGATCGGCATCCTCACCGCAGTTCTTGCAGGACAGATTCTTTCTTCCTGTGCGTCCAGTGAACGCATGACCAGAATGTCCGGAATACTGGGCAGTTATGAAAAGCCGCGGAAAGAACGAATCTCCCACTATTCCGCACATACTCCCGAGGAAAAACTTTCTCCACTGGATGACTCGCTGATCAATCTGTGGCCTTTTTTCTACCGGAACAATCTCTACACCTCCGTTCTCTGGCCCATGATCGACAGCGATCCCTACGGATTTGCCGTGCGCCCGTTCTACAATCAGGAAGGAAACGAATATTCCATTCTGTTCCCGTTCTGCGCATGGAATCCGGTCAACGGGGATGGCTGGCTGGCGAACACCTACTGGAACCGGAATGGATTCGGCGCGGTGCCGATCTTTCATTCTCCGCAGGATCCGAAGAAACTGGCCTATTACACTCTGTTCTGGAGGTCGGACGGCAACTGGGGCGTTTTTCCGTTTGCCCGCTTCGGAAACGGAATCAATACAGTCACTCTTGCTTGGTGGTGCAGAGATACGGAAAAGGACACGCTTTCCGGCGGTCTCTTCCCCCTTGCCCGCTTTTCGACAAACACCAGAACCCTTTCTTACGCCGGGCCCTTCTGGTTCAGAAAAAAAATGTTCGGCCTGTTTCCCGTTTTCAAATATGATCCGGAGAAGATCAGTTACGCCGGGCCCTTCTGGAAAGACTCTTCCGATCAGACGTTCGGACTCTTTCCGTTATTCCGTTACCGGAAACCTCTGGATCACTTTTTCTTCCCGCTTTACAGCATCTCCAGGAATGGAAAATGCTTTTTCAGTCCTATTGCGGCATGGAACGGCAACAAGATGATTTCCATACTCGGACCGATGTACATCAGCACTTCCTATCAGCCCAGGCGCACTCAGGCTCTCGACCCCATGTTTGCGACCGGAAACAAACTGGCGGAACGTTCGTTCCGAATGATCGGTCTTCTCGGATACGCCGGACACAAAACTGTTTTCCAATGGAAAAAAGAGTGTGATCTCCGATATCTGAATTTCTCCCGGATGGATTTGATCCTGAACCACCGTCCATACCTTGCATATCAGCTGGAAAAACTGGGATACAAGGGACCGTTTCCCGAAAACAAAACGGAACTCAACAATTTGAAGAAAGCACTCAGGAAGGATATCGTCCGACAGGAAAACAGTTATTTCGGGTTTTTTCCACTGTTTCACCGGGAGAGTTCTCCGTCAGAACAGATTCTCCGCGTCCTTTTTTTCTTACCCTGTTACAAAAATGCTCCGGGACGCGAAAAGGAACTCAGTCTCCTGGGGCCGCTTCTTTTCCGATGGAAGAAAACCGAAACGCCCGAACCACGAAGGAAACGATATGGACAGAGTAAATTTTTTTCTGTCGACTCCGAACTTTCCAGTCTCGAACTTTCACTTCTGCTTCTTGGCAGGATTCAGATAAAAACTTTTTATGCCGAATCTGCCGGACTGGAGATTCTCCGGAAGCTGAGCGAGGCATCCGGTCCGGACGAGGAAAAGAAGGAAATCGACCGGGAAAGAATCAGTGCGGAACTCCGGAAAGTGGACCCGTCCCTGACTCTGCCGGAAAGCGTCGAAGATAAGGAATCGTTGCGAGCGTTTCTTGTGGATATGGCAGGCTCCTGGAATCTGCCCGTCCGAACGAAATGGTCCGGCGGATTCTTTCCCCTCTTCCTCAAAACGGAAGCAGACGTATGGCTGTTTCCCGCTTTGCTGAGCGGCTTCAGTAAACAGGAAGACACCAGTACCTTTCTATCCATACCGCTTCTGAGCATGGTCAAAAACGGCACCGATGAAAAAATCCGCTGCTTTCTGTATCCCTTCGGCTGGAAGGAGTCCGAAAAGAAACAGAACCGCGACGATGCTCTCATCTGTGAAGCGGATGACATTCTCGACAATCGTTCTTATGTCCGGAAGTCCGGACTCGCTGTCCTGCTCGGACTTTATCATCAAAATGAGAACAGCGTTCTGGCGGCAGTCAACAAAGGAGAAGCGGAACGGCTGAATAAACTGCGCTCCCTTCTGTGGAAACGGATTCGTCGTCTGAATGAACTGGCCCGGGTCAAAGCGAAAATCAGCCTGCAGCGGTCTCGTCTGGAAAAATCCGTAACATTGAAAACGGGAAAGACGCTCCCGCTGAACGATGCGGATGCCTGCGGGAATGCCGTATCCGCCCTTCCCGCCAAGAGCACACTCACGAGAGCGCTGCGGAATCTGAAAGAGGATTATCACTGCGCTGCAGCACTGAGAGAAATACTTTCCGACTCGCAGAAAGAGCTGAACGAGATTCTGGAGAAACTCGAAATTTCCCCGCGAAATTTCAACAGGAACTCCAGAAAAGAGCTTCAGGCCTGTTTCGATTCGCTGTATAACGGGCGGATCCGGGAATGCTCTGTGAAAAGTACCGGGACCTGGTTCGCACGATATGCTGAAAGCGAAAATACATCGCGCTGGAACATCGCGTGGATTCTTGCAGAGGGATCCGCTTCCGGCGACCGGGAGGAGATGCGCATCCTGCGTTATCTCTATCGCTATCGCCGGAATGGAGATCAGAGCGAAATGCTTCTTCCTTTCTTCTCTCTGCAGAAAAAGGGTGCGGATCGGCGTATTTCACTTTTCTGGCGGTTATGGGAACGCCGGATTGTCAACGGCAAAGTCAGTGGTCACATCTGCTTCATCCCGTTCGGAGAAGAAGAATAAATATATATTGAAGATACCTCTTTTTCTGTCTTCCGCCATGAATCATGGGAACAGGATGCCCCCGGAAAACCTGGACCGCATAGTTGTTTTCGCAGAACATAGCAGGAAGTGTTCTCCTGCATTTTTCCGATCATATGGCGGAATTCCGCAACGGACTTTGTGGAGATTTGCAGAGGAAGCGGACTGCGCGAATCACGCAAAAAACGACTTCTGCGGAGAACGGAATCTGAACAAAAGGAAATCCATGGCGGAGAGAAGGGGATTCGAACCCCTGAACGAGTAAACCCGTTAACGGTTTTCGAGACCGCCGCCTTCGACCACTCAGCCATCTCTCCGAATTGTAATAGCCATATAACATGGCATAAAAATCTGTTTTTTCAAGCAAAACTTATACGAAAGATCTCTTTTCCGGCAAAAAAATTCAAAACCGCTCTAAATTCATCCATTCAGAGGACAGAATCAGGGAGCGAAATCGAAACTGGTACGTCCTTCAACGGAATCATCCATCTCCAAATCATGAGTCTTGAAAGGAATCAGGAAAACGATCCAGTTCACATACTTTGCACTGGAGCGGATTCCCTCTATCGCTTCCAGAGGCTTGCGGTTTTTTGCTTCAAAGATGTATACGGAAAATTTACCGTATGCCTGACGCGTAACCTTCGAAAACAGCGGTATCTCGGGAATGGCAAAACTAAGCCCCGTATCCGGAACCGGAATCGGAAGACTCGGAATACCGATCATAATCTTATCATGATCCGTTCCCAGCACACCGCAGAGCGGCTGGACTATGATATCCGCTTCCTCCTGCTTTTTCACAATCACGACACCAAAACTCGACAGACGCGCCTCAATAATTCCCTGAACATACTGCTTATCCACCTGAGGCGAAAAATAGGTATAGTCCATAAAGGCTTTCTTATTCGAATAATTCATATAATTCGTATAGGAAAAACACCGATCCACCGTTGTCGAGATTAAATACTGCTCTATCGCGGAACGCTGTGTATTCGTCATCCATGGCGTATTGCATGCCGTCAGGCACAAGAGCGACAGCAGCGCGCCAAATACAGAAACCGGATTTCTCATTTTAATGAATCTCTCCTTTCTCAGAAAAAAACAGGGATATTACTATATCACTGAAAACTGCACCTGTAAAGTTTCAAAGGCCAAGAAAATTTTTCCGTCAAACTTTTCCGTATTTCTCCCCGGTCGGAACTTGAAGAATTCCTCCGGCAATGTTAAATTGAGAAATGTTCGTCAATCACCTGGATTTTTAAGCGGAGAAAAAAATGAACAAAAAAATCGCTCTGGTCGGCTGCGCCCATATTCACACACCCTCCTTTATAAAAATGCTTCTGGAACGGAAAGACAAATTCGAAGTCGCCGGAGTCTGGGATCACGATGCGGAACGTGCGGAAAAAAATGCAAAACAACTGAATGCAAAACGCTGTGTCTCCGATTCAGAAATCTGGAACGATCCCTCCATAGACGCCGTCGTAATTTGTTCGGAAACAAAGCGGCACGGTGAAATTGTGAAAAAAGCGGTCGCGGCAAAAAAACACATGTTCGTGGAGAAACCTCTTGGTTTCGCCGCAAAGGATGCACTCGAAATGGCGGATCTCATTGAAAAAGCCGGACTCCTCTTTCAGACCGGTTATTTCCGCCGGGGCGATGCAATCCTTCAATTTCTCCGGGAACAGATCCGGAACGGAGCGTTCGGAACCATCAGCCGTGTCCGAATGACGAACTGCCATTCAGGCTCCCTTGGCGGCTGGTTCGACACGGACTGGCGATGGATGGCCGATCCGTCCATTGCAGGCTGCGGAGCTTTCGGCGATCTCGGCACTCACGTTCTTGACATCATGATGTGGTTTCTGGGAAAACCGGAACTTGTCACAGCGGATATTCGTCCCGTCACGGCCCGTTACGGAGCAGAATGCGATGAAACCGGAGAAGCGATCCTCCAATTCCCGAATGGAACAATCGGAACCCTTGCCGCGGGATGGGTGGATCTCGCCGATCCCGTCCCCTGCCAGATCAGCGGAACGGAAGGACACGCCGTCATCATCAATGGACAGCTTTTCTTCAAGAGCTCCCGCGTCGAAGGCGCCGACGGGGCCTCTCCCTGGACAAATCTTCCGGAGGGGAAACCTCATGCATTCATCCGTTTCCTGAACGCTCTTCTCGGTGAGAAGGAATCCCTTGTCTCCCCGCGCGAAGCGGCGGAACGAAGCGCCGTCATGGAAGCTCTTTATGCGGCAAATCAGGAAAAGGCCTGGAAAAAACCTGTCTATTGATTTCTCCGGGCATCCGGCGATCTGTTGAAGAATCCGAATTCTGTGGTATATTAGCACGTTATTTTTGACAGGGGATACCATGGACCAGCGGATTGTCGTCGCGCTCAAACAATATTTCGGATTCGACACCTTTCTTGACAATCAGGAAGACATTGTCAATGAGATCATGGCGGGAAAGGATCTCTGTGTCGTAATGCCGACCGGCGCGGGAAAATCGCTCTGCTATCAGCTGCCGATCCTGCTCCGCGACGGCTACGGCATTGTCGTCTCCCCCTTGATCTCTCTGATGAAGGACCAGGTCGATGCCCTCTGCGGGAAGGGAATTCCAGCCGCCTATATCAACACCACGGTTCCCATGCGCGAACAGTTCCGGATTCTGGAGGATACGGAAGCCGGATTCGTCAAAATTCTTTATGTTGCCCCGGAACGTTTTCAAACGGATTCCTTTCAGAATTTTCTCTTCCGCGCGCCCCCCGGCATCATGATTGTGGATGAAGCGCACTGCATCAGCCAGTGGGGACATGATTTCCGCCCCTCCTATCTGAAACTGGGCGAAGCCCTGGAGCGGTATGCGATCCGGCAGGTCTGCGCGTTCACGGCAACCGCGACCAGCAAGGTCCGAAACGATATTCTGGAACAGCTGAGGCGCCCTTCCATGCATTTGCATGTGGCTGGATTCAAACGTCCGAATCTCTCTTTTTCCGTCGTCGAATGTTCCGGACTCGACGAGAAGGAGAGGATTCTCAAACAACTTCTGGAAAGGAAAGTCCCGACCATCATCTATGCCTCCACCAGAAAAACGGTCGAACAGCTTGCGGAGGAATTCGGACTCATCGCCTATCACGCGGGGATGAGCGATGAAAAAAGGACCGAGGCCCAGGACCGTTTCATGAACGATCCCTGTCCGGTCCTTGCTGCGACCAACGCATTCGGAATGGGAATCGACCGGCCGGATGTCCGTCTTGTCATCCATTACAACATCACAGGATCGCTGGAGGCATATTATCAGGAGGCCGGACGCGCGGGACGTGACGGCGAACCCGCCGAATGCATCCTTCTTTTCTCTTACAGAGACCGTTACATTCAGGAATTTCTGATTGATAAAAACAACCCGTCCGAAGAACTGGTCCGGGAGGTGTATGACACTCTTCTGCAATCGGCTCTGACGGATAAGACAACAGAGCTGGAACTGACTCCGGAACAGATTCTCCCGATGCTGGAGTCCGCAAAAAACGAAACACAGGTAACCGCCGCATTGAGCGCACTCGAATCCGGTGGCTGTATTCAGCGCGGCTACCGACGGATGCCCGGATACCTCTGCCTTACACAGGATCCGGAAGAACTTCTGCACCTGCATGAATCCCAGGCGACTCAGCGCTCCCGTTTTCTCTATCGCTGCATCCGCTATTTCGGCAGGGAGCTGATGCATCCTGTCGTCTGTACCGCTGAACAGCTTGCCGCCATTGCGGGCCTGAACGTGGAACAGGTGGAACGGGTCCTGAAGAACCTTGACGGACAGTGCCTGCGCTGGACGATGCCGTCCGCCTCCAGAACCATTGAGCTGCTCCATCCGGAACAGGAGGAACCGGAAATTGATTTTGACGAACTGCGGCGGAAACGCGAATTCGAACTGGAACGTCTGGAAGAAGTCATCGCATATACCCGGACCCGGGAGTGCCGGCAGGCATTTCTGGTCTCCTACTTCGGGGAAAATACGGACAACTGGAAATGCGAAAACTGCGACCGCTGCAATCTCTCCCGCGGCAAACCTCTTCCGGAACGCGAACTAACGGAACAGGAGGAGGACGCTGTCCGGGCCATTCTGCACACGATTGATGCGTTCTCCGGACGCCTCGGCCGCGGCAAACTGAGTCTGATCCTGGCCGGTGCCAGACGCCCGGAAATCACCCGGCGCGGACTCGACCGCTCCCCGATGTTCGGTCGTCTGCGCCGTCTGAAGCAGAACCGGATTCTCCTTTACATGAAAGCGCTCGAAGAGGCGGGATGCATCGACCGTGTCGGCAGTCACGAATACCCGTGTCTGGACCTGACCTGTTTCGGAGCGAACGTCCTTGCCGGAATCGAATCTCTCCGCCTCGCGCTGCCGGAAGACTCCGGTGATCCCGCAAAACCGAAGCCTGAACGGCAGAGGAAATCCGTCCGGCAAACCTGGCCTCAACCATCCGATCCGGAAACTGCGGAACCGGCGGAAGGACTTTACGAGCACCTGAAACGACTCCGGGCCCAACTGGCGGAAAAGCGTCATGTCCCGCTTTATCTTATTCTTTCGAACGAGGCCCTTGCCGAACTTGCCGAACGCAGACCCGCCACTCCGGAAGAGGCGCTGGAAATCAAGGGAATCGGCCCGGCAAAACTTGCGACCGTGGTCCGCC
This sequence comes from uncultured Victivallales bacterium, assembly GCA_944389445.1. GTDB lineage: Bacteria > Verrucomicrobiota > Lentisphaeria > Victivallales > UBA1829 > UBA1829. Next base: position 9,243 of record CALXMJ010000351.1, read on the forward strand.
CCTTCCTGGAAGCGATCCGGGAATACGGAGAATCGGACTGAACAATTCCGGAAAACGCTTATTCGAGAAGCTGACGGAGCATCGGAGCCATTCCTTCCGCCATGCGGTAAAATCCGAGATCGTTCGGATGACAGTTGTCGGCAATGCATTCCCCGGGATCCTTCCCCAGCAGAGAGGAACCATTGAGGAAATGAATGTTGTCAAAACCGGATTCCCGGAAGTGCTCCTGATTTTTCCGGTGAATAGAGGCCCATCGGAGGTTCTGTTCCGCGGATTCCCCCGGATAGAGAATCTTGGAAACGGTCAGAATCGGCACCGCCGGATGTTTCGCAAGCAGAATCCGGACAAATTCGGGAAGAGTCTCCTCCAGTTTTTCCGGAGTTGTATTGGGATCGTAATCCAGAAGATAGAGACATGGCGATTCGATTGATGCGAGACGTTCCGCGACTTCCGGTTCCCCTCTCCCGGATCCGGCGAATCCCATGTTCAGCACCGGACGGTTCAAAAGCCGTGACAGCCGATTCGTATAGCACACTCCCGGACGCGATGCGCAGCACCCCTGTGTTATCGAGGTACCGTAACAGACCAGCGGACGCGTATCCTCCCGTGGAGTCGGAGGAGCCGGGCGCGCCCCCTGCTCGAATCCGATCTCAAAGGATTCCACCTGCGCATACAGCGGAAAATACAGTGTGAACTCCCGCATCATCCGGTCCGGATCAGAGGTTTGAAACACGGATGCGGTATAGCTTGCGGCCAATCCGTTCAGAGCATCAAAATTCAGTCTGGAAACGCCGATGAACTTCGATGTCCGGGGCTCCCCGAGATAGAGATCAAACCCCAGACGTCCGTAGCTCATGATATCGGCGTCATTATTGCGCAGGCGGACCGATGCCCGGACCAGAATTTTCCGGGAATCCGTCCGGAAACGGAGCTGTCCTCCGGCGGACTGCACGCAATGCGCCTCGACTCCCGGGGGCAGTCCACCCGCCTCAAGACGCCGGAATTCACCATTGGTAACGCGCCAGTGAAACCCCTCCAGAACGAACGGTTCGTCATCTGCCGTTTTCCAGATGATGCCGTTCTCATCCGCGGCATGCACTTTCATATAAGGATCATCGCCCTTCATGTTCAATGAATCTCCTTTTTTTGCATTTTTAATGAAAAAGCATCATAGCAGCCGCTTCTCCGTTCCGTCAGATAGAGACTCGGCCCCTCCCCCAGAGCGGGTCCGACCGAAAGCCAGTAAGTCTGGAACCTTTCGCTCAGATCAAGGTCCGCAACGGCATATCCCGGATTCTCCCGGGTCTCCGCACAGATGCTGCCGTCCGGACGGATCACCCGGGCGGGAACCGCCTCCTTCGCCTCGCCCTGCGAAATCGAAGCCGCAAGATAAATGCCGTTATCCATTGCCCGCGTCCGCCAGACATGTTCCCAATGAAGCGGATCACCATCCCCGGCAAGCGGGAACAGCACGATTTCCGCTCCGTTCAGACGCAGCATCCGGACACTCTCCGGGAACCAGTTGTCCCAGCAGGTTG
>CALXMJ010000352.1 GCA_944389445.1 uncultured Victivallales bacterium
GAAACCGGCAAAGTCCGCTTCAAAACCAACAACGCCGGCGGCATTCTCGGCGGCATTACGACCTGGGAGGACATCCGTTTCCGCTGTGCCGTGAAACCGACTCCGACCGTTTCCGTTCCGCAGGATACCGTCAACGTTGCGAAAATGGAAAATGTGGTTCTTTCTCCGATCACGCGCCGCGATCCCTCTCTTCTGCCGCGTATCTATCCGGTGATCGAGGCCATGACCCGCTGCGTCATTCTCGATGCCATCTACATGGCGGAAGCCTACTGGAAGGTCGAGGGAATTGATCCCAAGTGGCTCAAGATCTGACCTGTTTTTTTGATCGAAGGTCTCCGGAATTTCCCGGGGACCTTGTTTTTTCCTGCCGGGACCATGCTGTTCCGGCGGTTTTTCATAAGTTGCAGTGTTTCTTCATCAGCGGGAGTTCATCATGGTTGCCCCGATACGTCCGTCGGACCAGAACGCGGCGGAGGACGATTCCGCTTTGGACGAACTGGAATCGGAAGAGCTTGAACTGGAAGATTTTGAAACAGTGGATCTGGAGGAGGAACTTGCGGAGTCTCCTTCTCCGGTTCTGCATCCGCAGTGCCTGGAAGAGACCGCCCGTTTCTTTTCCGAAGACGGTCCGCTGAGACAAGCGGAGGCGCATGGCGGGCGACCTTATGAGCCGCGTCCCCAGCAGGCCGCAATGGCGAATGCGATTGCAGCCGCGTTTGAACGGTCTGCGAATCTCTGCGTCGAGGCGCCGACCGGAGTCGGCAAAAGTTTTGCATATCTGGTTCCGGCGATCTACATGGCGCTTTCGACAAAATATCCGGTGCTGATTACAACGGAAACCCTGAACCTTCAGGAACAGCTTGTCTACAAGGATCTTCCCCTGCTGACGAAACTGCTGGATGTTGATCTGAAATTCGTTCTTGCGAAAGGTCGAGGCAATTACATCTGCAAGCGGCGTCTTGATCTTGCCCGGGGAGGTCGGCGGGATGAGTTCCTGCCCGCGCCCGGACTGGTCCCCGATGTGGAGCGTCTTGCAGACTGGGCGGACAAAACAGAGGATGGCACCCGTTACGACATTGATTTTCCCGTGAACGGCGATCTGTGGCTCTGCGTATGCAGCGAGGCCTCGAACTGCTCCGGACCCGCATGCCGGCACTTCCGGACCTGTTTCTATTTCAAGGCGCGCCGCGAATGGGAGAAGGCGGATATCATTGTGGCGAATCACGCGCTGTTTTTTGTGGATTTGAAGATTCGCGAGATCGAACAGCTGGAGTCCTCGCCTCTGCCGAACTACGGAGCCGTTGTCTTCGATGAAGCGCACACGCTGGAGGATTCCGCTTCCGCTCACCTGGGACTTTCTCTGCGCTCGGGTGCGGTCCGCTACTTTCTGAATCGTCTCTACAATCCGGCGACGGGAAAGGGACTGCTTCTGCGCGCCGGCGAAAGTTCCATGAATCTCCGGGCGACGATCGCAAAGGTTCAGGATGCCGCGACGGAATATTTCGATCAGTTTCACGAGGCTGTCGCCAAGCGGTCCGATGCCGTTCTGCGGATCACCTCTCCGGGGCGGTTCGAGGACCGTCTTTCCCCTGCGCTCGGAACGGTGGCAAAGCTGCTGCGGGAGTACATCGCCGAGCAGGAGGATGAGGATTTCAAGACGGAGCTTCAGTCGCTTCATGAGCGCTGCCTCGCTTTTCAGGAGGAGATCGCCTGTTTTACAAATATGGAGTGGGATGAGCATGTCTACTGGGCGGAAGGCAAGATTTCTCCGGTGACCCGTTCGCAGATTCTGGAACTTTCCGCCGCGCCCCTGAACATCCCGGAGCTGCTGAAACGGATTCTCTTTTCGCGGAAAAAGTCGATTATCCTGACCAGCGCAACGCTGGCGGTGAACGGTTCCCTCGACTATTTTTTCCGGCGCATCGGTTTTACGGACGGCAAAGGAATCATTCTGGATTCACCGTTCGATTATTCCAAACAGGTGACGCTGTATCTGCCGCGGGCGATGCCTATGCCATCCGATGACCTGTATTACGGTGCCGTCTGCGATGAGATTATGCGTTTCCTGAAGAAGACAAACGGACGCGCTTTTGTTCTCTTTACAAGCTATACCATGCTGAAAACCTGTGCGGAGGAGCTGAAGGATGAGATTCGGGAGCAGGGGATTCGTCTGCTGGTGCATGGCGGGGCGCTGTCGCGGTCTTCGATGCTGGCGGAATTCAAGAGCAGCACGGTGCCGTGCGTGATTTTCGGCGCGACGAGTTTCTGGACCGGAGTCGATGTCCCGGGCGAAGCCCTCTCGAATGTGATGATTACGAAACTGCCGTTTGCGGTTCCCTCTCATCCATTGATCGAAGCGCGGCTGGAACGGATCCGTCAGGAAGGCGGAGATCCGTTCCGGGATTATTCGATTCCGGATGCGGTCCTGAAGTTCCGTCAGGGAGTCGGGCGCCTGATCCGGAGCAAAACGGATTCGGGGATCGTCGTGGTTCTTGACCGGCGGATCGTTGCCAAGAACTATGGCCGTCGTTTTCTGGACTCCATTCCCCCGTGTCCGATCGAGTACTTCTGAGAAAATCCATTCCGGCGGCGACCTGGAAGAATGTTCTGCCCTGAACGGAGATGCGTGGAGGATCAGAGCAGGCTCTGGCCGCAGTCGACGAACAGCACACTCCCGGTTATGGAAGAGTTCGACGCAAGCATGAGACAGGCATTTGCAAGATCCTGCGGATTGACGGGAC
>CALXMJ010000353.1 GCA_944389445.1 uncultured Victivallales bacterium
CGGATGCCCCGCTCGAAACGGATGATCCCTTTGAAGGCAATCTCTGCGACAAGTGCGGCTAATGTGCATAAGCCTGTCCGGGACATGCCATTGGCGCCGATGGAGCTCTCGACTCCTGGCAGTGCGCGGTCTATTATCGCGGAGCGCACCGTTCGAACCCGTTCCTCACGGACGAGTTTCTCAAAGACGATCCGCGCCGGGAGGCAATTCTCGACGGACGCGAACATTTCACGCGTGAAAGCGCCCGGGCGCTCTATCCGGAACTCGATTTTCTGCCGTCGCACGCGACCGGATATGCACCGTGTCTCTGCGGCAGAAAATGCGACACAGCCTGTTATCATCATCTCAAGGAGAAAAATCTCTTATGAACAAAACTCTGAAAGAACAGATTGTCGATCTTTTCCGGCGCTGCGGCGCGGATCTGGTCCGTTTCGGCAATGTGGAGCGGTGCGGGGATCCGGCGGTCAAAAAGATCTTTCCGCAGACCAGAACAGTCATCTGCGCGGCGTTCCGGCAGCTTCGCGGCAGCCGCCGCGGTATTGAGGAAGGCTCGACCTACTACCAGTATACGACAACCGCCGTCGAAGTTCTGGAGGAAAACGTCATGCCGACCGCTCTTCTGCGGGTCTGCGCGCTTCTGGAGGACAACGGTTTCGAGGCCCTCCCCCAGCGCCGGAACCAGACCGTCATGCAGGAGAAGGACAGTACGAATTTCGAGGTCGACTACCGGGAAATCTATCGCGGAAGGACAGCGGAGAATCAGCTGGACTTCGAACGCTGCGCCGTGGACTGCGGACTCGGGGAACAAGGTCTTTCCGGCTCCATCCTGACCGATGAGTTCGGCCCCTGCCAGCGGTTTGTCTTCATTCTGACCGATGCGGAAATCGAACCCGATCCCATCGTCAAGCCCCATCTCTGCGACAAGTGCGGCGCATGCATCAAAGCCTGTCCGGGACGCGCGCTCGATCCCGAAAAAGGCCGCGATCCCTGGCAGTGCTCCGCCTATTACATCGGAGCCAACATGACAAAAAATCCGTTCATGCCGCCGGAAGCCTTCGCGGATGACCCGGAACGTCTCGCCATCATCACCGGAGAGACGAAACTTTCCCCGGAACGCGCACGGGAAATCATCGAGCAGATCATCTTCTATCCGCCGATCAAGCACAGCTACTGGTCCAGCATCTGCGGCCGCGCCTGCGATACCGCCTGCTACATCCATCTGGAAGAAAAAGATGTCCTGACCAAGAAATTCCATACGCCGTTCCGGAAACGCCCCGAATGGCATCTGCCTGTCACCGAACCGGATCAGACAGAAAAATAAAATCGGAAACATAAAAACAAAAAAGACACGGACCGCAAAATACGATCCGTGTCTTTTTTCTCAACTCTTTTGAAAAGGCTCCTCAGTTCTCCGTCATCGTCAGCACGACCTTGCCGATGTTTTCCGCCCGGCGGAGCACACCGTGCGCCTTCTCGACTTCGCGAATCGGGAACACCGCATGAATGTTCGTGATGAGTTTGTGCGCACTGAAGAGCGGCCAGAGATTCTTGCAGAGCGCCTGGAGAATCGCGCTTTTCTCCTGCGGCGTGCGGCTTCGCAAAGTACTGCCGATGAGCCGGATGCGTTTGCGCCAGACCGTTTCGAGATTGATGTTTGTTTCCGCGCCGCCCATCGTGGCGATCATGATCCAGCGTCCGCCGAAAACCATGTTGCGGAAACACTCGCCCATCAGCTTTCCGCCGATGCAGTCGAGCGCGACGGTCGGGGGATGCGCCTCGATCACCGGACGCACATCCTCGGTCCGGTAGTCCAGCACATAGTCCGCGCCGAGTTTCCGGACGAACGCGGCCTTCTCGGGGGAATCAATCGTTGTAATCACCTCTGCGCCGAGCAGTTTTGCGTACTGGATTGCGGCAAGTCCGACGCCGCTCGCGCCCGCCTGCATGTAGAAGACATCTCCGGGCTTCATGCCGCCCGCCTCCAGCTGCAAATTCAGATAGACCGTGCACCAGACCTCCGGCAGTGACGCCGCTTCGATCATCGAAAGGCCATCCGGAATCGGAATCACCATTCCCGCGGGAACCGTGACGAGTTCGGAATAACCGCCGCCGCCCAGAAGCGCACAGACCTTGTCACCGGGTTTAACAGCCGCATCGGCAGGCGCTTCGAGCACCTCGCCGGAGACTTCGAGTCCGCACCACTGCGGCCAGTCCGGAGGAGACGCATAACAGCCGTCCTTCTGCATCAGATCGGCGCGGTTCACCGCCGCGGCGTGGACCTTAATCAGAACTTCGCCCTCTTTCCGGACAGGATCGGGCACTTCCGCCCAGAGAAAATCGAGTTTGTCGTCAAGAATCATTGCGTGCATGGTTTTCCTTACCTCCATTTGGTGTATCCGGCGGCGGCCAGTGTGACCTCGTGCACCAGATAATCGTGTTCATATGTACAGGGATTTTTCATCTCGCCGCGAATGATCTTCGCCAGTTCGATGAGCTGATTTGCATAGCGGTCCGTCTGCGGCTGGAAACGGAGCGTGTGCTCTCCGGCGGGGAATCCTCCGGAATCCTTCTTCAGAGAAAGTGCGATCTCAACCGGCCTGCCGTCGAAGCGTTCCACCGGACTGAAGACAATCGATCCATCCGTTCCGGCGATCCGGATGCGGCGTCCCTGCGTATTGGCAGTGTCTTTGCTGCAGGAGCGGAGCGTCACAATCGCATGCGGATACTCCAGAACCGCCATGCAGTTGTTCCGGATGGATGCCGGATAACCGGGCGCCGAATGCAGAAACGGCGTGACATTCTCCGGACGGCCCATTCCGGCGACCACAAAGTCGATCAGATGACAGCCGAGATTGTACATGATCCCGCCCGGGAATCTGCCGATGTATTCCTGATACTCCTCTCCGCCGTAGCAATGGTTCATATCGGCTTCGATCTCGAAGACCTCGCCGAGCAGTTTCTCCCGGATTGCCCGGATGCAGAACTGAAACGCGGGATTGCCGCGGAACATATAGCCCATCTGAAAAGGAAGATTCCGTTCCCGGCAGCCGTCGAGCAGTTTTCTGTAAAGCGCCGGATCCTCGCCCGCGGGCTTGTCCATGTGCATGGGCAGATTGCGCTCCATGCACCGCAGCGCGACCGGAACCAGATCGTTGTTCGGCACCTCCACGACCACGGCATCCAGATCAGGCGTATTCAGGACCTCCTCCTCGGTCATCCACCGCAGATCCTTGTAGGGATCCAGGCCCGGAGTACCGCATCTCGGCGTTTTGGAAATCTCCATGTCATTGACCACGCCGACAATCTCGAACACCTCCGGCAGGCGCTTCAGCGAAACAATCTTCCCCGCCGCATGTTCATGACAAATTCCGATCTGCGCAATTTTCACTCTTTCTTTCATAAAAACTTTCTCCTTCTTTCATTTTGGGAAATCACCGGAAACCGGCTCTCCATACAGTTCTTCGATGATCCGCGCTCTGCCGAGGATCGCCTTGTCGTGAGCACCCGTCCGGGAAGTCAGCACAACAGCCGCGAAACTGCTTTCAGGATCGACGCAGATCGTCTGCCCCGTCCAGCCGGTATGATAAATCGTCTTTTCGGAAAGATTCCGCGGCATCTGAAACACCCGCATATCCCAGCCGAACGAACGGCGGTCGCCGTTTTTCCCGAATCCGCAGGTACTTATCAGATCATAATAGGTCTTTGAAAAGTGCTTCCGCTCCAGAATGTCCTGCACAAAAAGGAGCATATCCGCGGCGGTCGAAAAACAGCTTCCGCTCCCGATCGGGAACCCGCAATGGAAACAGACGCCGTCATTGTGCTGGCCCGCAGGACGGTTCGGCTCCCAGTGTTCCACCTCATCGGGCCCATCTCCGGGAGCGTTCCACTGCGTGCGTTTCATTCCGAGCGGCTCCCAGATGCGGCGTCTTGCCGCCGTTTCCAGATCCGTTCCGTCGATCCGCTCGACAATCTTCCCCAGCAGGATGAAATTGAAACACGAATACTCGAACGCCTCCAGACGCGGACGGACCGGACGCTTGTGATACAGCTCCCGGTGAAACACCTCCGGATCGGCGGAATCATACGGTTTGCTGTTGTCGAATCCGCTCACATGCATCGCAAGGTCCCGGACCGTAACGTCGCACGCCGGATCGCAATACTCCGGCAGATAGTTCACAAAAGGAGCATCGGGATCCAGTTTTCCTTCGGCGATCAGCTGGGCACAGCATCCCGCCGTAAACACTTTTCCGACCGAGGCAATGTCGAAACGGGAATGCTCCGTCATCGGCTTTTCCGCAGGATGCACGCACTGTTTTCCGACCGCGACCACGGGCAGTCCGCCTGTCGCCGTGAAAACAGCCCCCTGAATCAATCCGGAAGCCATCTGTTTTCCGGCTTCCGCCATCGCATTTCTGATTCTGAGATCCATCATTTTCTTCCTTGCTTCTTTGAAATAACGCATCCGCTTCCGGCAGGAAAACTATGCCAGTTTCGTCCAGTCGAACACGATTCCGAGCGGTGGATTCTTGTTTTCCGCAAGCATCCGGTAGACATCGTGCGCCTTCTCCGGAGAGAGGATCTCGGAAATGATTGCACTGGCCTTCATCTTTCCGTTGGCAAGCAGCTTCA
>CALXMJ010000354.1 GCA_944389445.1 uncultured Victivallales bacterium
GTTCGACCGGAACTGTTTTTTCTCCGAAATCTTTCTCGAAGATGAACTCATCCCGGTATTTGCTCCCGGGGATTGTCAAGAGACGTTCTCTCTGAAGCGCTATCTGGAAAACGGACATCGGCTCATCCTGCGCGAACCGGGCTCCGGGACCCGCTACTACTTCGACCGTTTTATGGAGGAAAACAAACTGCCGTTTCCGGACTCGGATTCCATCGTGGAGGTGAACAGTTTCGATGCCTTGAAACTGTTTGTACGCCGCGGACTCGGCATCAGCGTCATCTCGACTCTGGCGGTTGCCGAGGAACTTAACTCAGGACTTCTCTGTGCCGGACGTTTTACGGAAGGCAGAATCTCCCGGCAGATGAATTTCATCTATACCGCGACCGAAAACCTGAAATTCGCAGAGGAGTTCATCGCGTTCTGCCGATGCCGGAAAAACAGTTTTCCGCCTGTGATCCGATCTCCCCGGAGCCATTGAGGACATTTCTTCTTCCCAAAAAGAAGGATGCCTCCGCCGGAACCGGTTTCCGGGAAGATTCCATAAAAATTCCGAAATAATCGTGTTTGCTGTTTTTCTTCCCCGGAAAGCGTGCTATATTTCAATGATAGACAAATTGTCTTTTAAGGAGTGTATCATGCAGGGAATCTGTTTCATTGGAGCCGGAAAAATGGCGACTGCCATCGCCGCCGGACTCGTCCGGAAGAAGATCGGCGCGCAAATTCATACTTATGATCCGGCAGTCAAGGCCGCGGAACAGTTCTGCCGGAAAACCGGAGGAACCGCATATCCCTCGCCGAAGGAGGCTCTGGAAGGAACCGGCATTGTTCTGCTTGCCGTCAAGCCGCAGTATCTGACGGAAGCGGTGAATGCGTTCCGGGAGGAGATCGGCGATCGTCTGGTGGTTTCCATTGTAGCCGGCGCGACGATTGCAAGTCTGGAAGCCTTGACCGGGACAAAACGCATTGTCCGAGTCATGCCGAACACGCCTGCGCTGGTCGGAGAAGGCATGAGCTGCATTGCGGCATCCGCCGCGGTGGCGGAAGAGGATCTTGCCGCTGTGGAGACGCTTCTTTCCTCGGTAGGGCTCTGCCGGAGAGTCGGAGAGAATCAGCTGGATGCGGTCACCGGACTCAGCGGAAGCGGACCGGCGTTCGTTCTGGAATTCATTATGGCGCTTGCGGATGGGGGAGTCTACGCGGGGCTTTCCCGCGATGCCGCACTGGAACTAGCTATTCAGACCGTTCTCGGCAGCGCAAAACTTGCACGCGAATCCGGTATGCCGGTCGGAGAACTGCGCGACGCGGTCATCTCGCCTGCCGGCACCACCTCGCGCGGCGTCATGGAACTGGCGAAAGGCGCATTTGCCGCAACCGTGGTTTCCGCAGTGGTTTCCGCGGCGGAACGGTCCGCCGAACTCGGAGCACTCGCGGCTAAAAAATAAGCAGGGATTTTCATGTCAGCCGATTTTTTCTTAGCCTGGAAATATTTCAAGCCGAAACGCAGTGCCGTTTCCGTCATCACCCTGATCTCGGTGATCGGTGTGGCGCTTGGCGTCGGAGTCCTGATTGTCGTGCTTGCCGTCATGACCGGGTTCACAGACAAGATGAAGGAAAAACTTGTGGACACCACCTCCCATGCCCAGGTCTACGGGTACGCGGGAGCGATTGCCAATCCGGAGGAGGTCGTGAAAAAAGTTGAAGACCTCGGAGGCAGCGCGGTTCCGATTGTCGCATCTCCCGTGCTTCTTCAGGTCGGCGAAAAATTTATTCCGAAACAACTGGTCGCGTTCGATCCGGAGCAGGATCGGGGCAACGTCAAACTGGAAGAGGCGCTGCTCGACGGGAGAACATTGAAACTCGGACGCAATGAAATCATTATCAGCTATCTGACCGCGCGCGATCTGAACGTCGGAGTCGGCGACAAGATTCTGCTGCACTCCCCCTCGCATCTTGCCGGTCTGGTCAAACGCGACAGGAACGGCAAGCTCGAACTCAGTTCCGAAGCCTATCTGCCGGGGGAATACAAGGTTACCGGCATCTTTTCATTTGGGAAATACGATTTTGACCGGGATGTCATTTTCCTGAATCTGGAGGATGCCGACGAGCTTTTCGGGCTTCCCCTCGGCGCGGCGACGAGCGTCTATCTCTGGACCGCCGATCCGTTCCGGATGGATGGTTTCATGAAGAAAGTCAAGGAAAGTCTTGCCGGCTACCGGGTCTATTCCTGGCAGGAGCTGAACAGCCGTCTTCTGGGCGTGCTGAATGTGGAAAAAAACATGCAGTTCTTCCTGCTGGCGTTCATCGTTCTGGTGGCGGCGTTCAGCATTACGAACACGCTGATTACGACTGTCATTCAGAAGACCCGCGAGATCGGCGCTCTGAAATCCATGGGAGCCTCATCCGGGACCATCATGAGAATTTTCATTCTCCAGGGATTTTTTGTCGGATTCATCGGAACGTTGTTCGGGATTGTCCTCGGTGTACTTGTGGTGCGCTACCGTATGGCGATTCTGCACGGACTCCGCTTCCTGACAGGACAGGAAATTTTCCCGAAGGAGATCTATGTGTTCAGCGAACTTCCGGCGCATATCGTTGTGACGGATGTTCTCTGGATTGCCGTCATTTCCATAGTCCTCTGCACCTTCGGCGGAGTGATTCCCGCGTTCAGGGCAGCCAAACTGGATCCGGCAGGAGCGCTGAGATATGAGTGAAGAAGCCGTAAACATTCATGCATCCCTGCCGGAACCGTTCGTTTCCGCGCAGATGATTACGAAATCGTTTCAGATCGGAACAACCCGGATCGACGTGCTCAAAGGCGTCACGCTCTCTGCGAAACGCGGAGAATGGCTTGCACTGACCGGGGCTTCCGGGAGCGGGAAAACTACGCTTCTGGATATCATCGGCACAATCTCGCGCCCCAACACCGGAAGGCTGATCATCGACGGAACCGACATGTCTTCTCTTTCCCAGAGGAAAACCGTGGCGTTCCGCCGCAGAAAAATCGGATTCGTGTTTCAGGCATACCACATTCTGCCGGAATTGAACATCCTTGAAAACGTGATGCTGCCGGGGCTTCTCGACGGGAAAAGCGCCAGAGTCTGCCGGGAACGTGCAAAGGAACTGCTGGATCAGGTGGGACTCTCCCACCGGGTGCTGCACCGTCCCAACGAGCTCTCCGGAGGGGAACAGCAGCGCGCGGCCATCGCGCGCGCCCTGCTGAATGCTCCGGAACTGCTTCTGGCGGATGAACCCACCGGAAATCTGGATTCCGTTACCGGAAAAGGAATTCTGGACATCTTTCATGAAATCCACGATTCCGGGCGCACCACGATCATCATGGTGACTCATGACAAAACTGTCGCATCCCTTGCGGACCGTGCGGTCGAACTGCGGGACGGACTGATCTTCAACTGACCTTCTTTCCTCCGTTCCGGAACTGCCGGATGCCTTCGGAAACAGGAAAAGTCAAGTTTCCCGCTTCAGAAACGGAAAACTTGACAAACGGTTGTTGTCGTGGTATTTTTTATTTTATTCGCGAAATCTCCGACGATTTTTAAAGAAGGAAAACCGCCCCGATGAGTCCGAAAATACTGCTGATCGAAGATGACACCTCCATCTGCGACATGACGAAAATGAATCTCAATATGAACGGTTTTTCGCAGGTCTGCTGTGCATCGTCCGGCGAAGAGGGGCTGGCGGTTGCAGCCCAGCTGGTCCCTGATCTGATCCTGCTCGACATCATGCTGCCGGGCATCGACGGACTGACCGTCTGCCGGAATCTGAAGAACAATCCGGCTCTGGCGGAGATTCCGATCATCATGCTGACCGCCAAAGGCGAGGAAAACGATGTCGTTCTCGGACTCGAAATGGGCGCCGACGACTATGTCACCAAGCCCTACAGCAGCAAAGTCCTTGCCGCCCGGATCGCTGTTCAGCTCCGGAAGAGACACACCGTCCGGAAAGAGGAGGAACTGCGGAGCATCGCTCTCGGACCGCTTGCCATTGATCTGATTACTCACAGCGCGACCCTGAACGAAAATGTTCTCCCGCTGACCGCGGATGAATTCAAGACGCTTGTACTTCTGGCATCCAATCCCGGACGCGTTTTCACCCGCAACCAGATCATCCGGGAGGTCAAAGGCGACAACTACCCCGTCACGGCGCGCGCCATCGACATGCACATCGTCAACCTGCGCCGGAAACTCGGCGACTGGGCGGACCACATCGAAACCATCCGCGGAGTCGGTTACCGGATCGCGGGAGAATAGGCTTATGGCAAAAAAGGACACCGCGCTTCTTTTTGTCCCGGCGATTATCGGCGCCATCATTATCCTTGCGATTCTTCTGCTGGATCTCCAGCTCGCCGATTTCCAGAAAGCCTATTTTCAGGAGATCGCGGAGGAAACCAGACGCAACAATTCCCTCCTGGTCCGCGCCTTCCGCGATCTGCTGGAATCGAAACAGCTCGGCAAAATGCACCGGATGCTGAACAAGAACCACGGGCCTAACCCGATGATCGTCAAGATCATCGCCCGCGGCAAAGGCGTAATCATGGAGACCGAGGGCGTTCCGAAGTATCTGGTCGAACATATCCGGGAACCCGAGATCCGGGGAATGTTCAAAAAAAATCACGACGAGGATGTACTGGTCAAGTTCGACCGCACGCTGAATTCCTTCATGGTGTACCATTCCACCCGTTTCCGGGTCGGCAGTCAGGATTATATTCTTATCATGGCATCCAAATGCAACAGCATGACCCTGCTGATGCAGCAGACGAAACAAGGAATTCTTATTCTGACCATTCTCGGGATTCTCTCCACTCTGGCGCTCATCACCTATTTCTTCATCTGGATCCGCTCTCCTCTGAACCGTCTCTTCGCCAGCATGTCCCGAATCGCGGCGGGAGAGCTGGAGAGTCCGATCTATGTCCCGCGCAGCGGATTGATCCATGAAATCGCCCTCTGTCTGCAAACCCTGACGGATCAGCTGAAAAAACAGATTCTCTCTCTCCGGGAAGGCGCAAATGAACGTGAAGTCATGCTGAACGCCCTTTCCGAAGCCATTCTTCTGATTGACGAGGAGGAAAATGTGGTCCGCTGGAACGAAACTGCAAAAAACCTGTTCTACCCGGACCGGAACGGGAACGAGCAGGAGATTCTGGAGTGTCCCGCGGAACTTCGCGACTGTCTCGGCAAAATCGGCAGCACCGTTTACACGGAAAAACGCACGCTGGAACGCTGCGGAAGAACTTTTCAGCTTCTGGTCAAAGCGGTCTCCTTCACCCGGGGCGAGCGCCGTTTTTTCCTGATTTCCGCAACGGACCTGACGGACCTCAGCAAGCTGGAGGCCTCCCACCGGGAATTCATCGCAGCAATCTCCCACGAGATGAAAACTCCGCTGACCGGCATCGTCGGCGCAGTCGACGCCATCGGCAATGGAGCCCTCGACAACGAGGAATACAAAAAACGCTGCATCGACACCCTGACAACCCAGTCGGAACGCCTCCATACGCTCCTGCTGAACTTTCTGACTCTGACCTCTCTGGAAAATGTCAGCCATA
>CALXMJ010000355.1 GCA_944389445.1 uncultured Victivallales bacterium
AAAAGCGGTTCTTCTCCCCTCGCCCTCCCCTCTTTCCCTAAACTTTTGACGCCTTTGCATAACGCAAAGGCTCTATGAAATTGTAATGTATAAACAACGCGGTTTCTTTTTGAGACCGCTTTTTCAACTCTCGCCCGTTGTTTTTCAGAAAAAAAATACGAGTGTTCAGCTTTCATTCCGTCAAAAAAGAATTATCTTATTGGCAACGATAAATAAAAACTGGAGCCAAGATGCGTTACCTGTACGACAAGACGGAAAAAATCATTCTTGAATTTGATTCTGAAATTTTTGAACATCCGTATCTATCCACGGGAAACAGGGTGATTTCCGCCCGGAAAGGAGAGGCGGTCGGACCTCTGCACCCCGGACACTATCTGATTTACGAGGATACGGGAAAAGCCGAAAAACAGATCCGGTATCTCGGAGTGGCGGGAGATCATTCCGTCATTATGCAGCTGACGGTCGGGGTCTTCACCGCGGATACGTTCGACAGCGTCGCCCACGCGAAACGGGTTCCGCTGAACTACTACATCGGACCCACTCAGGTAATTGACTCCACGTTCCGCGGTTATGAACAGGATTACGGCGATGCACTCTATCCGCATATGATGCCGAATCATTTCGGCTTTTTTGATGAATCCTTCGACCAGCTGGATTCCAACTGGGAATCGCTGAATACGGAGGAAATCGTCGCCCGGCTGAAAAAGATGGACGAGTATTTTCAGGAGAAAGGACTCCGCCCCCTCCACGGATTCGCCACCTATACGCCGTCGAATTCGCTGATCGAGGCAATGAAACGCCTTAAATGGAATGTGCTCCACTCCATTGTCCCCGAACAGAACTGGTCCGACGGACACTGGGCGATCAACCACTGGGGCATGGTCAACCAGCCGTTCTATGCGGCATCCGACGATTTCCGAAAGCCCGTGCGCCGCGCCCCCGCCGGAGAGCCAAACGTTCTGGAAATGAGCATGAATTCCTATCATCTTTATATGCCTCATGTGGTGCATTTCGGCGACAATGTGCTTTCTCCGTCGCATTTTCTGCGCTGGCACCGGACTGTGGAATCCGGCGCATTCCCGGAACGCTTCCGCAATTTTCTGGTGGACTACCTGAAAGCGGCAGAATTCAAAAAAACGCCTTTCTTCCTCATCGCCGGATTCGAATTCGGACGCTCCTTCGGCGTCCGTTCCATGACCAAACACAACCGCCGCGGAATGGAACTCGTGATTGATATGGCGCGGAAAGAACCGATCGTCTTCGCGACCGGCAGGGATGTCGCCGCCTATTATGAACGTTTCTGTCCCGTGCATCCGGAAATTGTGTTTACTCAGCGGGATTATCTTGCCGGGACCCGCATCATGGACAAACCCGTGAATTCCGGTCCCTCCATCGGCATGGAGATGGAGGACTATAAAGCCGTTTTCGCCCATCTGGAGACCCTTCCGTATTACCATTACGATTACACCGAACCGTGGTCCTTCAAGGCGGATGACACCTCCGCGCCGAACGATTACGCGGAAGCTGACCGGAAAGCCGTCCGGATTTCCATGAACGGAACCCGAATGCTGGCGGAAGTTCCATCCCCGCTGAAACGGAAAGTACCTCTTGCCCTGTGGGATGCCGTCCCGAAGAGTGTTTCCGCACCTCATCTCACGGTCTACTATCCGCCTGTTCTGGACGACAACCGCAAACACAGTGTTCTGGTTCTGCCTGCGGGATTCTCCGGCGCCATCGAAATTGAACTGGAAAAAACCTCCGAGCCTCCCGCGGCGGAATTCCAGGGACTCCGCCATCCGCTCTGGCGGGTTCAAACAATCGGAACACATGCGCACCGGCAGTGCTATCTCTATCTGGAATTCCCACTTCTGAAGCCGCTGCGCCTGAAGTTCCGGGTGCCGAAACACTGCCGGATCGACTCGCTGGAGCGTCCTCTCGGCGAATTCGAAAAAGACGAGATTGCAGAACTGTATTTTGATTCCCGCCATACCTGGTTCCGGTTCTACGGGATTGCCGCCGAAGAGATCCAGCCCTCGCCAGAACTGATCGCGGAAATCGAACGAGCCGCCGCGGAATCGGCGGACTTCTTCGAACATGCGGAAGAAAATCTCCGCAGGATTCATGCGGAGGACGATGCCTGGTTCGCCGCACAGATTCCCGAAGGAGAGCTGGTTGCTCTTGAAGTTGATTGTTTCGGCAATCATGTCTTCGGGGAGCGAAGCCGCGCCCGCAAATTCGATCGACAGGTCCGGAGCATTGACCCGGCACTTTCAGCGGTGGAATACTCGGACGGAGGCATTTCCCTCGGCGGAGGAAAATCGTTCTGGGTGCATCCTCGCGGGCTCCATTTCAACGTTGCGGGACTCGATCATCTGCCGCCCTCCGGAGACGGCATGGTGAACCTCTACCTCTACAATACGACTCCGAAGGAAAATGCCAAACCGTACCGTTATCATGTCTATGCCCATTCCAGCGGAAAGGAAATTTTCGATCGCAAAGAGTCGTGGATCTGCCCTTATGAACGAACACCGGACTGTCTGCTGAAACTGGAAATTCCCCGGGACCGCATTGCCGGTGGAGAAATCGAAGTCTTCCTGCGTGCCGATCAGATGGGCGTTCTCGACGACTGGTTCGCCGACGGCGGTTTCATCGCCGCTCTGGAACGGGTCATTGTAACCGTCAGAAAATGAGCGTTTCCCTGCATCGGAAATCCGGCAGAACGTGTCTGACATAAGAAAAATACAGACGCCATGCCGGAAAATGTTCCGTGCAGGAATTTTTGTCTGCATCCGGAGAAAGGGCTGTCCCGTGAAAAATTCAGGAAGACACACGAAAACATGCGGATTGAAAATCATCCTGCTTGTCCTTCTCCTGTTCCTCTTTGCCCGATGGCCTGTCCGGGGAAACGAAGAAAAAACGGGAAATTTCTTTCTGGAATATGAAGAAACATATTCCGCACAGAAAATTGCAACGCGGAAATTTTATTTTCATGTATATCCCAGACAAATTCCGTTTTCCTTATTCCATAGCAGTTCATGCAAAGAGGAGAAATCTGTCTGCCACACTATTGAACTGAAAGAGGAGACAATGAAAAAAAGGGTTCTTGTCATCTGGTACAGAAACGGAAATCAGGCAAAACAGACCGTCTTTCCTGATTTTCCATTCTCCCTGACAGGAATTCTACCGGTTTTCATGCAGGAAAAAAAAGATGAATCCCCTCTGGATCCGCGGAATGAAATTCAGGGGATTGCGGAAATCATGGTCCAGACTGTCCCGGGAAAAACTCAGGCGACACTTTTCGTGTCATATTTCAACATCGAATGCAACGGTTCCTTTTCCCTGCAAAGGAGATGGTCCCCGGCACCGGAATCTTTTGGAAAAAGCATTTTATGCGGCGGAACCATCGGGAAATCCTCCACGCCCGGCAAGGCAAAGGGAAATCACAAAAAATAAACCTGCCGCCTCCGTTCCGGGGAACACCCGAACAGGATGCAGCTGATCTTCAACACTAAAGCAGGAAAATGAAATGCGTAACAGCTGTGACAAATCTTCTAATTTGTACTGGAAACATTTCTGCGCTCTGTTTCTCTGCATTCTCCTGATTCCATGTGCGATTTTCTCCTTCCGATTTCTTCTGCGGACAAGATTTCAGCAGAAGCAGGAAAAAATCAGCTATACGGAGCTGAAAAAAAATATCGAATGGCGCGGATTCCAACTTCCGGAAGGAAAGAATCCTGCGGCTGTCCGCTTTACGCAGATAGATCCGGTCTATTGTTTCAGCACAAAATATACGATAGAGGAATTCCATCGTTTTCTTCAGTCCAGCCGAATGGAAGAGAGCAGTTTCCGGGACATCTTCCAGGAATATCGGCATCTCTTGAAACAATATCACTTGCCGGATTCCGCGTTCTCCTTTCCGGAAGGCTCCTTATCCGCGGCGAAACGGGAACTGCCCTCGGTCAGCATCTTTCTTTTCTGGAATCAGGATGGCGGGGAGTGCCGGGTTCAAATGATTTTTTTCACAATCTGATCGAAAAGTTCCGTTTGCTGCTGGACCCTGTCGATTTCTATCCGGCAGAGCGCATCATCACGAATATGCGGTGCAAAAATGGAACATGAAGAGACAGAAGCAGGGAATGGCGGCGAATCGCAAGCCCCCTTTTTTGCATTGCGGAAAAACAGAAGTATAGTAGAATGCAGGCTGACGAAAGGACCGCCTCTTATGAAAAAACTGCTTTGGAGTACAATTCTTATCGTTCTTTCCGCGAACACACTTTTTGCCCTGGGCACAGTTCCCGCCGATTACAGTGAATACACGGCATTGCCGGAAGAAAAAAATGGATGGACGCCAATTCAGACGGGCATCGGCTGTATCCGTTTTGCGCCCATGTCGCATACGGTGATCGGGTTGAATACCGACTTTCTGTACAGCTGTCAGAGCCGCGCTTATGGAATTTCTCTTGCTCCGGTGCTTTTCATCGGGGAACAGTTCGGGCTGGGAGTTTCCGGCTGGCAGCGTGTTTGCGGCACCAATGCCGGACTCTCCATCAGCGGAGTTCTCTATTGCATCAGAAACCGGGGAATGACACTGTCTTTCTGGAACCGGCTGAACTGCAATCACGGGGTTGCAATCGGACTGGTCAACGTCCATTCCGAAACGACGTCCCTGTATTACGGTCCGTATCACAGCATGGATCTGATAGCGGTGAAACTGTCGGCCCGTGATGCCAGCGGAGTCCAGATCGGACTCTGGAACTCTGCCGCATCCGGCTTCCAGATCGGACTTTTGAATTATAATCGGAACGGCTGGCTGTTCCAATGGTTTCCCCTGATCAATTTTTCATGGAGACAAAAATGAATCCGCCCTCCGGTTACAGCCACGGAAAGACCGGGCTTTCAGCGAACAATTCAAGGGAAAGCGGCATGAAACGGATTCTTGTCATCGGCTGCGGCGGTGCCGGAAAAAGCACACTGGCGAAACAGCTCGGGGAAACGCTCTCTCTTCCGGTGCATCATCTTGACAAGCTCTGGTGGAAACCGGGATGGGTGGAGGAATCTGTCGAACGCTTTGATGCCGAACTGGCAAAAATTCTGAAACAGGATCGGTGGATTATCGACGGCAATTACAATCGAACTCTTCCCGAGCGCCTGAAATATGCCGACACCGTCATTTTTCTTGACTATTCCCCGTGGATTTGTCTCATGCGGGCGCTGAAACGGATCTTCCGCTGGCATGGCAGGGTGCGTCCCGACATGGGAGCAGGATGCCCGGAACGGGTGGATCTGGAATTCCTGCGGTACATCTGGACCTACAACCGCCGCATGCGCCCCCGGACGGAAGAGTCGCTGAGCGGATTTTCCGGACGCATCATCCGCCTGAAGCATCCCGGTTCCCTGACGGAACCGCGGAATCTTTTCAACGCGCCCCTCTGACCCGTCGTTTCCGTATCAGAACTCGACGCCCAGGATCAGAGCCGCTGCCGTGTTCGCCTCCAGCGCGGCGGCAAGCCCGACTCTCGGAGATTCCGGCGGCAGATCGCCGACTCCTGCGGAAAGATCGCCGACCAGATAAAGGTTTTTGCCGACCTTCCGAACCCGCATCTCATTGGACCGTCCCCAGCCGGCAAGTCCGCTTGCGGCAACGACCGGCCGGCCCCAGGGGACGGTCTTCCGGATGAACATTGATTTGGACTCCGCATCATCAAACGCTTCCACAAGGAGATCACATTGTCCGAACACGGACCACAGATTCTCTTCCGTAATGCGGACCGGATGCAGCTGCAGGGAGAGATCCGGATTGATCCTTCTCAGATTTTCCGCAACAGCCTCTGTTTTCAACTGCCCCACCTGATCCTGAAAAAAGAACTGCCGGTTCAAATTACCCGGAGAAACCCTGTCGAAGTCGGCGATTACGAACCGTTCCAGTCCGCTTCGCACCAGATGCATCAGCACATTCGAGCCGAGTCCACCGGCTCCGGCAACCCCGATGGTCACACTCCGGAAGCGCTCCTGCTCTCCCGGCGTCAAAAAGGGATTCACCAGCATGGCATCACCCTCCGCCGACCAGAGAAAACGCATTCAGGCGATCGCCGTTCTCCAGCTCCGGAGAATCATCGGAAGAGAGAGCATCCTTTGTCAGAATTTCTCCGTTCAGCTCCAGAATCAGATGCGGATTTGTCAGGTTCTTCCCGGTCAGGAACTCCAGAAGCGTTGTTGCTTCCGCAATCTCCTCCAGCTTCCCATTGAATTCAATTGTAATCATGATTCCGACTTTCCTGTTTTCCGTAATAGAGCATAAAAATAAGAAAAATCAAAACCGTTTTTCCCGACCTTCTGTCCGGACCCCATCGCGCGCCTGCACGGGAAATCTGCTTTTTTCATCCACGATTTGACATTGAGAAACGCCGGTGTATTGTCTCTCCTGAGATTCCATCCACAGCCATAAACTGGAGATTGCATGAAAGAACAGACCCCGTTTGCCGAAGAGTTCAAAGAGAGGATTTACCATCTGGTCCGAATGATTCCCCGCGGGAAAGTCGCCACCTACGGACAGCTTGCTTTTCTGGCCGGCTTCCCGAGGCATGCGCGTATGGTCGGCAGAGTGCTGAAAGAAACGCCGCGTTCCCTGCGGCTTCCCTGTCACCGGGTGGTCAACGCCTCCGGACGGTGCGTGCCCGGGTGGCATGACCAGCCGGAACGACTCCGCAGGGAACATGCGGCATTCCGCCCTGACGGCAATGTGGATTTGAAACGCTCCCTCTGGAACACTTATGATGAATGCAGAACCGCAACGCCGGAAACAGAAAACAACGGTATCTGAGAAAACAGAAGCTCAAAGATCGCCCGGCAGGAAAATCGGATCGGGAAATTTCGGACCGGAAACATCCCGAGCCCGTCTTTTTCCCGGAAACCGGAAGCAATCCGCTTGATAAAAAGGCAACATGCATGTAATATAAGATAAAAATCAAGGAGACTTTCAGATGAAATTTTTTGCTGCCGCCTGTCTGCTGCTTCTATCCTGCGGAATGTTCGCCGTTGATCTGCCCGGTCTGAAAAACGAAACGGCATGGGCTCTCCGTTTTCCGGGGAAACGGCATCAGAGTTATAAAGTGGTCGAATACTCCAGATCCTCCGGGGGAGCCGCGGCAGAGCTTTCGGTAAAGCCGGAAGTATTCCAATATGCGGAACTTCTGCTCAGGACTCCGGTTGTTGCAGCGGAAAAAGCGGAAGATTTCAATGGAGCGGTCGAAATTCAACTGAAAGCGGACAACCCGGCCGCTTTTGTTGCCGTATCCGCCCGTTTTGAAGATGCGGCGGGAGAGATCCGGCAGTTCCGGAAAGTTGTAAAACTCCGTCCCGGAAGGGTTGAAACGGTTCTTATTCCCGCAGGAGCCACGGTCCATCCGGACCGCATCTGGGGAAACAGAGGCAGAACCATCACCTATCCAGTCAAATTCCTCGGTTTGAAATTCGACTGCAACCCGACCGCGGCTGAACTGAAACTGACTATGGACAACCTGAAATGGGAGACATCAAAACAATGAAAACAGATAAAACAATGAACTTGCCGAAATCCGCTCTTCTCTTCGGGAGCCTTCTTCTTCTCACCTCCTGCGCCTCCACTCCCCGGACAGCCCTTTTCGATCCTCCGCCGCAGACGGCGGTTCCCGAAAACACAGTGGTCTATAAATTTTCCGGGGATGCGGAAAAAAACATCTTCCGGGAAATGCATCCGGCGGGAAGCTCAATCCCGGAAGTTATGGTTTATGGGAACATCCATATTGCCACATGGCTCCGACCCTCGCCTGAAGGGACGCAGGAACGGGTCACGGCTGTCTGGACAACCGCCGCCCCAACCAAAGTATCTTTGAAAACCAGCGGAAGCATCTCCGGATTCTATGACGCGAACGGGAAGCAGCTGCGCCAGGAACTGTTCGGAAACTATATCCGCGTCTCTGTCAGCAAGCACCTGCTGTATCTGGTCGGCAGCATTGATCTGGAAGTGGAAATTCCGGAGAAATAAGCAGAGACAACACGCTGTCAGGCGTACACAAAAGGCGGCATCAGGAGGGGGAAATCCCGCCCCTCTCAGTCATCCTGCGAAAATGAAATCTGCGGCGTGCCCTGTATCTCAGCAGAATTCCAGGAGACAACAAAAGACTTCCGGTGTTTTCCTTTTCTGCAAGTCAGGAAAAGCTCAGGCGGGGATTTTCACTTTCCCGTGATCTGTTCTTCCAGCCAGCCGGAAATCTTTTCGGAAATAAGCTCAAAATCGTCCTCGATATCCCCCACGCGGAGTTCCAGGTTTTCGATATCTTCCTCTTCCAGAACGGCATCGCGATCCAGAACAAAAAGCGTGTCCAGCACATCCTTGTGAAGTTTGACCATCTGCTCTCTGAGATCATGAGGCAGCCTGGCGTTCCGGCGGGCAAGAACCGCGGCAGAGAGTTCGATTCTGGCATCGGTCAGCTCCAGCAGCCGCGCACGCAGAGGAGCGCGGAGCGAATCCATATTGTGTCCGTAATGTTCGAATGTCAGCTCCCAGAGTTCTTCGACGAAATTCAGATATGCGGCCTCCTGCGCCTCATCGGTGAAGACCAGTTTCAGCAGGTTTTCATGTATGCGCGCAAATTCGGAAAACGTATCTGCTCCATTGGCAATGGCATCCATCATATAGGCCTGAAGTTCAATCTCCTGAATGGGAGCATGGATTTCCGTCAAAATGGCTTCGATGGACTCCATTGTGCCCTGCGATGCGGAGAAGTCCTCGGGGGCAAGATCACCGAAAACGCCGCCATCTTTGCCGGTCTCCGGTCCATGGTCATGATTATGCCCGCATCCGCAGGAAGCGGAAGGCGGACGGGAGGACGCGGATTCGCCGCCTGCGGATTCCTCCGCCGGAGACGGGGAAGCGGAATCCTCAAGCATGTCGTTGGAAATGAGCGTCCATTCCGAGCCGTCGCGACGGAAGGAAATGGTCTGCATCATATTCTGGAAAAGATCGACCGAAGGTCCCGGAATCCGGCGCACGTCGTTTCCGGATGCAGCGGCGTAGACATAGGCAAACGTGAGCTGCTCATGAATTTCAAGAGAATCCTTGTAATCACGGCAGACATCCGTCAGGGCTGCTTCGAATTTATCAATCCAGCTGTTCACCTCCCGCGGAGCGGGACTGTCGACCCGCGGGACGTGTGATATTGTCACTTTTCCCTCGCTCCAGGACTCAATTCTGCACCGGATCAGATCTCCGTTCCGGAAATTGACGCTCCTGTAAAAATCGGAACAGTCGAACGCTTCCAGCGTCACCGGCATAGCATCCTTCAGTCCGCCCATCCGCCGCATGTTGTCGTAGTTTTCCTGCGACTCGGCGATCAGCATATCCATGGTCCCGGCGGGTCCCAGCATCAGGAAAAGATCGGAAATCTCTCCGTAATTCACGCGGACCTCCGTCAATCCGAACGGTTCTTCGGAATGCTTTGCAGAAATTTCGAGTTCATCCGGATACAGCTCCGCCGGATGAAACGGTTCGAAGCGCGCCGCTGGAATCAGGATTCCTTTTGCCAGTTCGATTTCACGCGGTTTGCAGAGGAATTCCGTTCCGCGGAAGAAGTTGTCCAGGATGTAATAGAGATCGGAGGAATGCTTTCTCGCAACCAGACCGCAGGAATCAAGAATGCCGCAGACTCGGCGGAGAACGGTCTCTTTTTCCTCTCCCTCCGCCTGAGGTTCCAGTTCGGAAGCCAGCTCCTCCGCATCGAAGAATTCCAGTTTGGAATCGTCGAGGAATTTCATCACACCGGATTCAAGTTTATCATAGCTCAGCATAATGCGGGCGCCTCCTTTCAGAAGGAAGAGAAGTTTGTCATTCTTGCCAGTTTTTTATGCAGGAAATCCGTTACGGCATTGTCGAGATCGGGCTGTTCCCAGGTCTTCATGGTTTCAATATCATATGCATCATCCAGACTGAATTCGCCGCTGCGGATGCGGTTCAGACTGTAAAGGCAGGCGCCGCAGCCGAGGAATTCTCCGATATCCGCGCATAGCGTGCGGACATACGTCCCTTTGGAGCAGTGGACCACGAAATCTGCATAAGGCAGTTCAATCCTGGTTGCCTGAAGGGAAAATATATTTACGGGTTTTGCCTCACGTTCCACTTCGATTCCCTTGCGGGCGAGATCATACAGGCGGTCTCCATCATGCTTTTTTGCGGAAACCATCGGGGGAACCTGGAGAATTTCTCCGGTAAAATTGGCAAACGCATCGCGAAGAGCATCCGGTGTAATTCCGGAGTAATCGGAGGTGCGGAGGACTTCGCCGTCCATGTCCTGAGAATCGGTTACGGTGCCGAGAAGAATGCGGCCCTCGTATGTTTTGTCCTCACCGCTGAATTTCTGGCTGAGTTTTGTGAACTTGCCAAGCACGACAACCAGCAGACCGGTTGCCGCAGGATCCAGCGTTCCGCAATGCCCCACTTTCGGCACATTGAAGCGGGAGCGGATAAAACCGACCACGTCATGACTTGTCCACGTTGCAGGTTTGTTGACCAGAAGGACGCCGCTTTTTTCAAACGGCGGAAGACGATGTTTATTGGGATTGTTTCTCATTTCGTTTGAATTCCGTTTCCACATGCTTCAGTAAGATTGCCTCGGCCTCCTTCACGGAGGAAGCCGGAATGAATCCGCCGGCGGCCATTTCATGTCCGCCGCCGTTCAGAGCGCGCGCAATTCTGCCCGCGGAATAAGGCGGGTTTTTCGAGCGCAAGGAAAGTTTGAATCCGCCGTTTTCCGGACGGAGCGTCGCGGCGAATTCGACACCGGCAATATTGCGGGGGATTTCGATCAGCGTCTCCGTATTGCGGATCTCCACGCCAAAGCGCTTCAGCAGTTCGCGGTCAAGAACCATCCATGCGAGACGCCCGCCGAACGCAGTCTTCAGATGATGCGTCACAAGCTCGGCTTCCAGACGCACCATATTTTCCGGCTTGGAACAATAGGATGCAACAATAATGCGGTGGTGATCGGCACCCAGTTCCAGCAGTTCCGCGGCGGTACGCAGCGCTTCAGCGGAGGTATTGTCGAATCGGAAGCAGCCGCTGTCCGTAACCACGCCCAGCAGCAGGCGCGTCGCATTCTCAGGGGAAATATGAAAACCGTTGTCGCGGAACAGCGTATAGACGATCTGCGATGCGGAACAAGCCGTATGGTCCAGAATGGGAAGAGTGCCGAATCTCTCATTGTCCGGATGATGGTCGATATTGATGACTTCTCCGCAATTCTCAAAGGGATATCCGCCCGCGGCGACCCGTTGCCGATTGGAACAGTCGACCGCAATGAACAAGGCGGCTTCCACACCTTCCGCGGAAGCGGACACATTCTCCGGCAGGAACTCCGCGCAGCCGTCCGGTGCCGGATCAGGCAGAATCGCCTTTGCCTGAAATCCGTTCTCCTTCAGAATGGATGCGGTGGCGCTGAGAGAAGCGATCGCATCGCCATCCGGCCGCTCATGCGTTGCAACCAGAATGGAACCGGAACCGACAGACCGCAGGAGCGAAAGGAAATCGGAAGGCATCAGTGTTCCTCCCCGGCTTCCAGTTCCCGGAGGATGCCGAGCACACGATCTCCCTCCTCCAGATTTCGGTCAAGGGTGAAGCGAAGAACGGGCGTATATTTCAGGATAACCGTTTTCGCCACCCGTTTCTGAATCAGTGCGCGCTTCTCCTCCAGCAGAGAGACCGCCTCTCTTTCCGCCGTTTTTCCGCCGCCGTAGACACTGACATAAACCGTCGCGTTCTTCAGGCAGGAGGAGCACTGGACCTTGGTAATCGAAATCAGCACATTCGGAATCGCGATGTTTTCCTTTTCGAGAATCTCCGCGATTTCCCGCTTGAGGATCTCGTTGACGCGTGCTATTCTGTCCGGCGCAAATGCCATATTGAGTCTCCCTTCTGATCGGTGAATGAATGTGGAAATCCGAAACTCCCGCGGAGAAGCTGTTCCTCCGCGGAGAACGGATTACAGGGTGGCTTTCCGGAGTTCAATATCGTAGACCTGAATGATGTCGCCGACGTCGAAATCCGTAAAGTTGTCCAGTTTGATTCCGCATTCGAGTCCCTGCTTGACCTCGCGGACATCATCCTGGAAGCGGCGGAGCGAACGCACTTCGCCGTTGAAGATCAGTTCATTTCTGCGGAACACTCTCGCCTTGGCGCCGACTTTCACCACACCTTTTTCCACGACACAGCCGCAGACACGCGGTCCCTTGGAAAGCTCAAAGATCTGAAGAATCTTTGCAACGCCAAGTTCGCGATCGCGTTTTTCCGGTTCAAGACGCCCGGCAAGCGCATCCATCACATCTTCAATCAGCTCATAGATAATGCTGTAAAGACGGATCTCCACCTTTTCCTTTTTCGCCAGAGCATTCACTCCGGGATTGACCCGGACATGGAAGCCGACGACAATTCCATGT
>CALXMJ010000356.1 GCA_944389445.1 uncultured Victivallales bacterium
CCGAACAGATGAAGGAGACTGTAAAGGAGCATGGAACCATGTCCGGCGGAAAGCACAAAACGGTCGCGTGCGATCCACTGCGGATTTTTCGGGTTGTGTCTCATATATTTATACCACAGGGAAAAAGCCATATCAGCGGCGCCCATCGGCATTCCGGGATGTCCGGACTTGGCCTTCTGAATCGCATCCGCGGAAAGCAGACGCACCGTGTCGGCAGCCAGTTTCATAGCTTTGAAATCAGACATGATAAACTCCTTCGTTATTGTTTTCCCTCGCGCAATATCCACTCATCCCGTAATATACCACGCAAAACCGGATATTCAACGGAAAAGATCAAAAGGAAATCCGGAAATCTCAGCACGAATCCGGAATTCCTATATTTTATATAAAATACATATCATCTATTGACTTTTTTCAAGAAATATCGTATAATTAAAATAAGAAAAATAAGGAGAGTTTTCATGACAGACTGGAAACAGGTCAGGCTGGATACAGACCGGAATCTGCCGCTCTACTCCCAGATTTCCGATAAAATCCGAACCTTGATCCATACAGGAGAACTCCGGAAAGGCGAACGGATTCCGCCGACATCCGAACTCCAGGAGGTCTTCCGCGTCAGCGCGATCACCGTCGAAAACGGGATCAATGCGCTGGTGGAGGAAGGAATCCTTCTGCGCAGGCGCCGTCTCGGAACGTTCGTCGCGGAGGAACAGGATGCCCCGCCGAAACCGCAGCAGGCAGCACACTGCATCAATGTCGTATTCAATACGAATCGTCCGGGCGGACACTCCTATCTCGAACTTCTCTGCGAACTGGAACGGGTCTGCAAAGCGGACGGCTACACCATCCGTTTCACCCTCACCCACCCGGATCACCCCGAAAGCGCGGCTTATCTGACCGATCGCTGCGACGGGATCATCCTCATGGGAACTCCACGCGCCGAGCTGATTTTCAAACTCCAGAGCGTCATTCCGCTGGTCCTGATCGGAGATCCGGAAAATTCCACTCCGCATCTTCTGAAAAATCTCGATTATGTGGTCAATGACGATGCGGAACGCGCCTTTCACTGCATCAAGCACCTTGTGGAGCTGGGACATCGCCGGATCATGGCGATCGTCACCCCCGCCGGAACCCCCTTCGAACGGAACCAGAAGACCGGACTCGAAAAAGCCCGGAAGGAATTCCACCTCTCCGATGAGGAATTCCATATTCTCCCCGTCGAGGACTATCTCCCCGAATTCGGCTACAAGGCGGCGTATTCCACGCTCTGCACCTCTCCCCGTCCGACCGCGTGCATGACGACCGAATCCGATCTCGCAGTCGGCATCATCAAAGCAGCTCACGACCTGGGTTTGACCGTTCCCGAAGATCTGAGTCTCATCACACTCGGCAATCAGTTCAACTGCATGCGCAAGGAGCCGCAGCTGACCTGTTTTGAATCCAACATCCCGCAAACCGTTCAGGTCGCCTGGGAAAAACTGAAAAAACAGATCCATGATCCAAACTGCCAGAAATCAAAAACGGTACTTAAAATCAACCGCTTTTTTTTCGGAACATCAACCATGTATTATAAAGGAGATAAAAAATGAAGGGAAAAGCAGGGACTCATTCTAAAAGGATCGGTAAAAATTTCACACTTATTGAGCTTCTGGTCGTAATAGCAATCATTGCGATCCTGGCGGGGCTTCTACTGCCGGCTCTGAACAATGCCAGAATGAAAGCAAAGACGATCAACTGCGTCAGCAATCTCCGGCAGTCCGCCACGACTCTGCTCCTGTATGCAAACGACTTTAACGACCTGATTCTTCAGGAACATGTCTCCAGTGGAACGCAGACTCCCTGGACCCTTATTATTCTGGATAAACTCTCTTATTTTCCCAGAACAAAATTCGGGGATTACTATTATGTAAAATCTCTGATCTGTCCGCTTCGAGCCACACCGTATCCCGTTCCGCTCAGCTATCCATCTCAATCCAATGCCTCTCTTTACACATACGCACAGCCGATCTACCGCTTTGCTCAGAAGGACAAGATCGGCGGTAACGACGTCTGCGTCCGGGGACGGACCCCCTCCGGCGGAGAGGCTAACGCATGCATCGCTTTGACAAAAGTGAAAAACGCTTCCAGCGCACCGCTTCTGATCTGCGGAGGTTATAAGGGAGCTGCTTACAGTGTGGCTCTCGCGGATATCGAATACAAAATCGGCGGGAATCCGTATGTGCACTGGACGGCTGCTGAATGCGGCATGTCGCTGCGGCACGGCGATCAGGGACTCGGAGCCATGCTGGATGGGCATGTCGTTACCAAAAGCAGAGGAGCATGGCGAGCCAATCCGGTCCGGGTCCGGCGCTTCATCCTCGCCGACGGCACAGAATTTTATGAACCTTAATCCTGAAAACACAAGGAATCTGCAATATGAAATGGAATCTTTTACCAGCCGTCCTTTGCCTTGCGTTTCTGCTCCCGGCTGCCGGCGCCGAACTTCCGCAGGGAGTCAAGACGGAAACAGACGGCAGCGTCTCCTGGAACGGAATCAAAATCTCCCATACAAACGTGTTCGGCAAATGGCAGACCGCCCGCAGGGAAAAAGCCGAAATCAGCAGACAGGGGGACAGACTCCTCATCCGCCAGAATCATCTCTATCCGAATTCCGCAGGAAAAGGTTGCATCACTCTGACTCCGCTGGGCAAAAACGCCTTCCAGCTGGAAAGCAAGGATGAAATTCCCGCGGACATCAGACCGAATCTCCGCTATCTGAGTCTGAGTGTTCCGACGGACAATGCCGGAAAAATCATTTTCACGAATTCAAAAGGCACACAGGAATTTCATTTTCCGGAACAGTACAAAAAAATGATTCTCGGCCATTTCTATCAGGTCCGCAAAGCGGAACTGTGCCTGAAGGACGGAAACAGACTCACGTTCTATCCGCAGGAAAACACGGTATTTCTGCAGGATGACCGGAAGTTCGGGAAACGTCCCGGACAGAATGAAACATTCAGCATCCGGATCTGGCACAGCGGCAATACATTCTCTACCAAAGTGGAAACGGCGACAGTGAAAAACACTCTTCTGGATCTCTCGGCAATCGCGGATCGGCCGGTCCGCGACGACATCGCCGAAGACGGAAAAGGCGGATGGACCGATCAGGGCGCACAAAACGATCTGCGCATGTTCCAGCCCGGCACCTATTCTTTAAAGACGATCCGCTTTGAAGTCAAACAGCCGAAGGTTGTCGCCATCGCGGGAAAGAACCGGACCATGCCCGTGGAAATGCGCGAACTGGATCTTCCCGCAGGGAGCAGAGCAAAAACTCTGGCGCTCTTCCATACCTCGGCATGGACTCCGCGGGAGGTTCCGCTCGGAGAAATCGAAGTCGTCTATGCCGACACCGGCATCCAGCGCATTCCCGTCATCGGCGGAAAAGACTGCGGCAACTGGTGGAACCCGCGTGAGCTTGCCAATGCGAAAATCGCCTGGAAACATCGCAACGGCACAACCGATGTCGGATTTTATGTCTCGACCTTCCCGCTGACAGGCTCGAATCCGATCCGCATCCGTTTCAAGTCAGCTGCTCCGAATGTCGTCTGGCTCATCGCCGCCGCCACGCTGCTGGATCAGGAGGTGAAATTCAAAACCACGGTCGCCGTCCCGAAAATCATGAAGGCCGATCACGAATGGATGATCATGGATTTCGATCACTATACCGTGAAAGGGTCTCCGCTGGATTTCTCGTTTCTGACAAAGAACGACGCTCCCGCCGGAAAATATGGAAGAGCCCTCCCCTCGCCCGACGGCACCATGCGCTTTGAAAAGGCTCCGCAGAAAAAACTCCGGATCGTCGGCACGAATCTCTGCCAGAGCGCTCTTCTTCCCGAAAAGGAGGATGCAGTCAGACTGGCGGAATACATTGCCTCCATGGGCATCAACTCGGTCCGCTTCCACCATCACGACAACGGACTCGTGGCAAAGGGAAGCAAGGTCTCCACGGCAATCAACATGGAGAATCTCGACCGCATGGAATTCCTTTTCGCCGAACTCAAAAAACGCGGCATCTACATTTCCTTCGATCTTTACACCAGCCGGAAACTTCTCCCCGGAGACAAGATTCCCGAGCTGGAGAAAATCGGTTCCAAAACCGCCGTCATGCTGACCGATCCCGGCATGAAGAATCTGAAGGAGTTCTGCCGCAACTGGCTGACCCATCGCAATCCCTACACCGGATTGAACTGGCTGGAAGATCCCGCCATCGTATTCATCAATCTGGTCAACGAGGACACCCTCACCTACAACTGGCAGGGAAAAAAGGAGTTCCTGGAAAAGCTGTTTCAGAACTACGCGGCAAAAAACGGCATCCGGGACAAACGTGCCTCCTCCGCCAATCTCCATTTTCTGAAATTCATGCACGACATTCAGAAAGAGTATCTTCAGGAACTTGCCCGATTCATGAAAGAGGATCTGAAAGCGATCTATCCGGTCACCAGCTGCAATTACGGAGACAACGCCGCGATCCTCCGGATCCGCAACCTGTTCCCCGTCACAGACACTCACATGTATCACGAGCACCCGACCTTCCTGAAAAATCCGTGGTCCCTGCCGCACGCATACAGCCAGACCTCTCTGATTCCGGCAAACGCCTATCTCCCGACCGCCATGATCTGCAACCGGGTCTATCACAAGCCGTTTTTCATGACGGAATTCAATTTCTGCGCGCCGAACCGGTTCCGCGCGGAGGACGGGCCGCTCATGGGGGCTTACAGCGCATTGCACGACATCAGCGGAATCTACCGTTTTGATTTCAACAGTTACCACAAGCGCTTCCGGAAGGAAAAATCCATTGTCGTCTTCGAGAGCATCAGCGATCCGGTCATGCAGCTCTCCGACCGGATCATCTCGCTGCTCTTCCTGCGAGGCGATGTCGCATCAGCAAAAGAGAAGTACGCCTATACGATCCCCGCGGACCTCTTTTCCAAACGGCGCGACAACGGAATCCCGGGAATGATTCCCCTCCGCCTCATCGCGCAGGTCGGCGTGCAGTTCGAGGACCGGAAAACGGAAAAATATCCAGAGTACAACAAAATTCAGTCTGCGGAAATCAAGCGCAGAATCGCCGACTACGAACGCACCGGCATCGCCGTCAGCGCAACCGGAGAACTGAAACTCGATACCAGAGGCAAAACCTTCTCCGTCGTTACGCCGCGCTCCGAGGTGTTCACTCTGCACAAAGGCGAAATGAAGGGAAAAAGATTCCATGTCCGGAACGCGGACAGCTTCCAGACGCTGGCGGCGCTCTCGCTGACAGACGATCCGCTTGCGGAATCGGATTCCATCCTGATTCTTCAGCTCACCGATGTCTCGCAGGAAGGTGTCCGGTTCGGAAATCAGGAACGGACCATTCTCGAAAAGACCTCCAACGGAAAACATCTCCTCCGCAAAGCGAAAGCGGAAATCGAACTGAACGTGAAAGGCCCGATGAAAGTCTTCGCCTGCAACATGCTCGGGAAAACCATCGGAGAGGTGAAAGCGACCTTCCGGAACGGAGTCCTCAAATTCAAGGCGGACAACTCCGCGTTCAAAGGCGGAACTGTCGCGTACCACCTGACACCCGTCAAATAACAACATAAAACTCCCGGCACAGAAGCGGAATCCTCTGCACCGGGAGTTCTTTTCGATTCGGGTCCCGGGATTTTCTACAGATCAGACCGGAAGGCGATTTTCTCAGCGGTACGCCAGTTTCTCGTAAAGTTCATTGTAGTACAACGCGCGCTCGACCGGGACATCCGCCGGAAGATGATTGCCGACCGCCAGCATGAAACCGGGATAACGGCGGCCCCATCCCATGGCGCGTTCCACTTCAAAACGGATTTCGTCATACGATCCGTAAGTGAGAGTCCGGCAGTCCACCCCGCCGACAAAACCCACGCGGTCGCCATACGTCGCTGCGAAGCGTTCCATGTCGCAGCACGGCTCCATCACGACAGAATCCACATTCATACGGACAATATCATCAAAAAATTCGTCGATTTTGCCGTCCGAAGTAAACATCACAATCTTCCCAGCCTCCTTCAGGATTCCGATCAGAGAGGCGATTTTGGGAAAAATCTGCTTCCGATACCACTCCGGCGCAGCAACCGGTCCGCTCGTCCAGCAGAGATCGTCATGAACCATCGCCACCGGCACCGACGACTTTGCCAGAGCTTCAAAAAACTGGCGGATCCAGTGATAATAGGAATCCACCAGGCGATTGAACCGATCCACATCCGTCCCGAGAGAAATCAGCAGAGCATCCCATCCGAGCAGATCAATCAGCCCCGAAAACATCGTAATGTAAACGCCCGACATATTCACCACATCCGGAATATTCTCGCAGTTGTTCCGGTAATGGCGCTCAAAACGGGCGATCAGATCCTTCTGGTCGAAAAAGCGGAACTGTTCCGCGGGGTCCAGCGCATAAACATCTTCCGGGTCCTGATAGGGATGCGTCACGCTGGTATTGAAATCATCCTCGCCGTAAACGGCATGGCCCATGTCCGTTACAACCGCCCCTGCCTCCTTCATGAAGTTGCGCTCCACCAGAATCGACCAGACAAAACTGTAATCCCAGCTCTTCCGGAACGCACGGGAAGCCCTCGG
>CALXMJ010000357.1 GCA_944389445.1 uncultured Victivallales bacterium
GCCGGACGCAAAATTTTTGTCGGCAACGCCGGCTTCCAGATGATTGAAGGATTCCGTCGCGGCGCTGCCGGAGTCATGCCGGGACCGTCCATGCCGGATGTCTACCGCAAGATCTGGGATGCGCTTCTCGCCGGTGATACCGAAACGGCACAGAAGACCCATGACAAGCTGAATGCGCTTCTGACTCACATCCGCCAGAATGTCGAGATGATTATCCATTTCGAAAAGGAGATTCTGAAACGGCGCGGATTCGTGAAAAGTGCCTACTGCCGCAAACCCGGGTATGTGAGTGATCCGGTGAGCGATGCGTTGTTTGATGAGCTCTTTGAAATGATCCGGAAGGAATTCAAATAACGGGAGATTTTTCATGCTCTGTCTGGAAAATGAAACACTGAGTGTCTGGCTGAATTCGGAACAGTCGCTTTCCGTGAGTCTGAAAAGGGATGGGACGGTGCTGGAACAGTGCGCCTCCTCCTGTTCCGTATTCAATGCTGCACTTCATGAGAAGAGTCTGACATTTGATGTGGAGTGTTCCGGCTTTGTGGTGCATGCATCGCTGAGTCTGCCGGAGAGCGGCGGAGTTGAACTGCGTCTGAACGCCGAAGGCCCCATGCCGGAGGAGGTCGCATGGCCGCCCGCTTGGAAGATGAAACCTGGCGATATCGGGATCTTTCCGCTTGGAACCGGAGTGGCGTTTGCGGTGGAGGAACTTTCTTTTCCGCTTCCGGAGACAATGCCGTTTTATTATGGAATGAGAACTTCCATGTGCCTGTTCGGATTTGAGCGCGGACCGCTCTGTGTCCTGACGGGGGTGGAATGCGGAACGGATGCCGTGCTGAGCAATACGCCGGAGAACGGATTGCTTCACAGCCGGGTTGTCTGGCAGGGCGAAAAGGGCGAATGGGGATATTCCCGCGCGATCCGCTGGTTCTTTGCCAAGGGGCTTTCCGATGGCGCGGAACAGTACCGAGCGTGGCGCGAAGCCCGGGGTGAGGTGGTGACGCTGGAGCAGAAGAAAAAGCATACGCCGGAGCTGGAAAAGCTGATTGGCGCGGCGGATCTCTGGCTCTGGGATGACAACAACATGAATCGTCTGTATGCCCGTCCGGAGGAGCCGGAAAAGACCCCGCGCGATGTGCGGAAGATCGCCGGCGATCTGGAGGCTCTGGGAATGGATCGCATTCTCTGGAACTCGTTCGAGGGGGAAACTCCGGAGGACTGCGCTTTTTTGAAGAACAGAGGTTTTCTGGTTGGAAAATACGATATCTATCGCGATGTTTTGCCGAAGACGGATGTCGATCAGATCATCCCGTACCGGGTGAAGCGGAGTGTCAATACGAAATACTGGCCGGAGATCGTCCGGATCGACCGCGACGGACAATACGGAAAGGCATGGCAGCTGCATGGACTGGATGGAAAACTTCATCCCCAGCATGCGGTCTGTGAGATTCCCGCTTTGAAACTGACCATGGAAAACGTTCCGCCGGATGTGGAGAAAGTCGGTTACAATTCTCGCTTTATTGATGTGCAGGCGGGGAGCTGTCTTCAGGAGTGTTATCATCCGATGCACCCGACGACTCGTTCCGATTCCATCCGCTATATCAACACACAACTTCGGTTCCTTGCGGATATCGGACTGGTCTGCGGGGTGGAGGTCGGATGCGAGGCAGCGGCTGGAAGTTTTCATTTTTCGGAAGGAATGATGAGTCCGATTCCATTCCGGGCGGAAGATGCCGGGCGGCGGATGACAACGATCTACCGCAGGAAAGAGATTCCGCCGTCGTTCACCCGCTATATGCTGAATCCGCAATATCGGATTCCGCTCTGGGAGCTGGTGTATCATGACTGCGTTGTGAGCTACTGGTACTGGGGCGACAGTTCCAACTGCTGTCCGGAGCTGATGCCGTTGCGCGATCTCTTCGATGCGCTTTACGGAGAACCGCCTTTGTACAGTCTCACCGCTACGCAATGGGAGGAGCGAAAAGAGGAGATTGCCGCTTCCTATCATCGGGTTGCTCCGGCGGTGCGCGCAGTCGCTTGTACCCGGATGTGTTCTTTTGAATCTCTCTCGCCGGATCGCCTCGTTCAGCGGACAACCTTTGAAAACGGAGTCGTGATTACGGCAAACTTCTCCGGCGAGGAGCGCGTTCTGGAGGATGGAACGATTTTAGGCGCCTGTCAGTATTATTTGAGCCAAAAAAAGGATTGAGATATGAATCACTTTTCTACACCGTTTACCGTCAAGGACAGCGTCATTTATGACGCGGATGGAAAAAAAGTCAAACTCTGGGGTGTGAACTATTATACCCCGTTCAACAGCAACTTCTACAACATCGAAGAGCTTGGAAAGGATCATTTCGCCGCCATTGACGATGATATCCGGCATTTCAAGCTGATGAACATTGATTTCATCCGCATGCACCTTTATGATCGCGAAATTACAGATCGAGACGGCAATATTGTGGAAAACAAGAACATGCGCGTTTTCGATTATCTGGTCGATCAGTGCGAGAAGAACGGAATCTATCTGATGATCACTCCGACTGTCTGGTGGAATACGGTCAACAATCAGATTTATCAGGAAAAATATTATGCCTACTGGTTCATTGATGCGCAGGAGGCGTTCGGTTTTTCCAACTATTATTCCTGTGATTCCATGATCTGGGATCCCGATGCGATCCGCTGTCAGGAAACCTATCTGAATGCGCTGTTCTCCCGGAAAAGCACTGTCAGCGGAAAACGCATGAATGAATATAAGAATATTATCGCGTTTGAACTTTTCAATGAACCGAGGTTCCCGGATTTCAGCCAGCTTGGCAGTGATGTCGATCTGGAAAAATCCGTGATGGATGCTGCGACATGGTCGCGCGGTCGCCAGCGTCTGAAACTCGTCGCCAAATGGGAAGAGTTTCGGAAGGAGCATCCGGAGGTCTCCAATGATGAAAAAGGGTTCGGAGTATTTCGTTCCGAACTGATCCGGAACTATTTTGAGCGGCTCTGGCCCATTGTTGACAAATATTTCGGCAAAAACGTAATCAAGTCTCAGTTCCCCTCCTACAACGGCACGATCCCCGAAGATCTCCGGCCGATGTTCGACAAGTGCGACATCGACGCCCTGACGCTCGGAACCTATTTGAACGTAAACTCCTTTGACGGTTCCAATACCGATTCGTACAATCATCTGGACCTTGCCGTGAAATGGTTCAAACCGTATGAAAATCTGTCGAAAGGGAAATATGCCCGCATTGCGTATGAGTTCGATGCCACAGCTACGCAGAACGGTTATCCGCTTGCCGCCATTGCCGCCATGTTTGCAAAATATGATGTCCAGCTTGCCGCGTACTTCACTTATACGCCCTATGCCGTCGCCGCCTGGAACCCCGGATGGCTGGTCCATTTCATGAATATTGCGCACACTCCATCCCGCGCCGCGTGCTTCGCCGCCGCCGGAGAGATTTTCCGTTGTCACGAACCGCAGGATCCCATAACAATGGAACCGGAAGCATGGCATGGAAGCGATTATGCTCTGGAACGGAAAAACGATTTCGTTTATTTCAAGAACGATTCCGTTTTCCGGTATTCCAATGACAATACCATTCCGCTCGGCGATGTTTCCGCATTGAAGATCGTTTCCGGGCGCGGAAAATCCCTCTTTGCCGAAAGCGCATCAAACGGAATCTATTTCCTGGAACGGAAAAACGAGCATGAATGGTCTCTGGAAATCTTTCCCGCCCAGCGCTTCCTCAGCGATCCCGGACGCGGCAGAACCTATCGTTCCATGGCAAACCGCTATGTGAACTGTCTGAAAGAAGCTCCCGTCTCCCTGCTGTTTGAGAAAAAGGTCGATTTCAAATTGAATGCTCTCAAACTCGTTTCCTGCAAAAATGCGGACGACGGAACGGAAATCCCCGTTGCCGCCGACGGTTCCATCCTTGTAACCCCCGGTTCCTATCTTCTGAAGGTGGAATGATGGGTGAGTTTTCCGGAAAACGTGTACTGGTAACCGGCTCCGCAAAAGGTATCGGAAGAGGAATCGCACGCTCTTTCGCCGAAGCCGGAGCCGATCTGATCCTTCATTTCCGAAGCAATCCGGATGAGGCGGAATCTTTACGGAAGGAACTGAATGGATTCGGCGGAAAAATTCATGTCTGCCGCGCCGATCTCGGTACGGAAGAGGGGATTGAAGACCTGTTCTCCTGTGTGGAACAGGTCTTCGGCGGACTCGATATCGCTGTCAATAACGCCGGATGGGACCCTGGATACGTCCCGCTGGAGTCGGTTGACTTCGAGTTCTACCGGAAGCTGACCGATATGAATATCAAAGGAACTCTTTTCTGCTGCCTGAATGAAATCCGCCTGATGCGGAAATCCGGAAACGGCGGCGCCATTATCAATATCGGCTCTGTCCAGATGGAGACCACCGTCCCCGGACGGACCCTCTATGCCATGAGCAAAGGCGCCATCCACTCCATGACCGGAGAACTCGCTCTGGAAGTCGGACCCGAAGGAATTCGCGTGAACTGTATCGCTCCCGGTTATATCGAGGTTGATCGAATGTGCGGCGCTCCCGGTTTCAACCGCGAGGAAATCGCTTCGGGAATCCCCGTGCGCCGTCTCGGAATCCCGCGCGATATCGGAGAGTGCGCATTGTTCCTGGCATCGGAAAAGGCATCGTTCGTCAACGGACAGACTTTTGTCGTCGATGGCGGAGTCTCCCGCAAGCTCGCTCGCGGGTCAAAATAAGAAATTGCGTTTATCTTTTCTGTATTGGGGTTGGTGGCTGCTCGCCCCCAACACCCCTCGGCAGGACCGACGGCCCTGCACCCTGCGCCGGAATTTCAAATTCCGGCTTACTCCTTTTCCGGCACCTGCCGGGCAAAGGGCAAACCGTATGGTTCGCCCTCTGCACT
>CALXMJ010000358.1 GCA_944389445.1 uncultured Victivallales bacterium
ACGTCGGAGTTGCTGGCTCGGTTCGGACTGCCTGCCGCCATGCCGCAAGCGCCATAGTTCAGGCCATCCGGCAAAGAGCAGGGAAAACAATCCGTCCAGACATGACGAATGCCGACACGCCCGAGTAGCTCCCCGGAAACGCGTCTTGCGCCCTGATTGTTTTTCTTTGCACGATTCATTGATAAAATCTATGTCCCTGCTTTCAACGTTCCCGCTCTTTCCAACGGTTCCATGGCTGGCGGAAAAACGATCCAGTCGACCGGGCTATCTGTACCGGCAATCCGGCATCATTCGTTTTTCCGTTTTTCCGGCCACCACTATTCAACCTCAACTTTTTGACGCTAAATCTTTACCCAGCATTCATAGGTTATTCCCCGTATTGAATGGTCAACAGGCCCGAACACGGAATATGGATACGCTGCAATCCGCTTTTCAGCGAAAGAGGCGGCAGAGGTTCTCCCGTCACATCGAAAAGCTCCGACGCGACCGGATTTCGGTCCAGCTCCACAACCAGTTCCTCGACGCCGGAGGCGTTGACGATATGGCAGGTTTTGCAGCCTGTTTTTACGGAAACGACTTGATCCGGCGCATAGACCGCGATGATTTTTTCGTTCTCCGTTTCCGCAAAAACCTGCGGGAATATCTGTTCCGGGTGAAGCGGCGTCAATTTGCCGAACAGCAGTGTCGAGCGATGCTCCCGCCAGAATCCCAGCCAGAAACGGAGCATTTCGCGATGGGACTCCGGGAGTTCCATCAGGCGGACCGAGATTTGCGGCACGCTGAACAGCACATTCAGCAGCTGAAGCGCCGCGCATTCCGGCGACTCCCGCAAATTCCATTCGAGCATGTCGGAGTGAACCGCCGTGTTTCCGGAGGTCAGCCGGAGCCGGAGCGTCAGTAGCCGGTTGCACAGCACATCGCCGGGACAGTCCGACGCCCGGAACATATTGCCGTACTTGCGGACTGCGGGACCGATGTAGCTTTGGCGGAATTCAATCAGGATTTCCGGCTTGATTGCTTTCAGGCAGTTCATGACGTCATTGAGCAGGCGGTCGACCGCCTCCGGCAAAGCGCGGATATCCCGACCCGCATAGTTTTCCGCAACGGCGGGGTCTTCGCCCTGAAAACGGAAACTGTCGATGAAATCAAATTTGAATCCATCCAGATCCCATTCCCGCAACGCCTTTTCGTATGTTCCAATCAGGAATTCCCTGACCTCCGGGAAACGGGGATCAAGAACGCTGGTTTTCTGTTGTTCCAACCGATACAGGAATTTTCCCTGAAACCGCTTCCGGTTCCGGCTTTCGTCTCCGATGAAGGGAAGAGAAAACCAGATAAGATATTTCATGCCGAGTTCATGGATTTTCTTCACGTGGGCCTTCATACCGGGAAAGCGTTTCGTGGAAATTTCCCAGTCGCCGCAAAACGCGTATCCCCGATTGGTGTCGTCCGTCTGCCAGCCGTCGTCGACGATGAGTGTTTTCATGCCGTATTCGCGAGCCAGGGCGCATTCCGCTTCAAGCTCCCGGTCGAATACATTCTGGTGATAGTTGTACCAGGAGGAATAAACCGGCTCGAATGCGGCGGCCGGAACCGGGGCGGGAAGGTATTCGGGAAATGCGGCAAACCATTCCATCGCATCGCGGATCGCGTCCGCATAAAAGATGCTTCGGAAATCGAACCGAAGCTCCACTTCATAAAAAAAGAGTGGCGCTTCCGGTTCCCGAAAGAGTTCGACGGAGCACTCGATCCGGTTGTCTTCCTCGCGGACTCCGGCTTTGATTCCGACCTGTCGCAGGGCTTCCGAAACGGCGAAGAGGAACCGGTTCTCCCCCTGTTGGTTTGCCAAGAGCAGCAGCGGCAGCGACGAAGCCAAACTGGAATGATTGTAAGCGCACCAGTCGGGCGGGATGTTGTGGGAGAACCACTTGCCTTCGCACCATGAAATCTGCGTATCGATCTTGTGAATGCTCCAGGTCAGGACGAGATGCGGCGGAACCGCCGGAGAAGGCGACTCCAACCGCAGCCGGATCAGTTCCGTATCCGGCTGGGGGGTGGTTTGTTCCACCGTCAGACTCCAGGCGGCGAATTCGCCTCGGATTTCAATTTCTCCCGCGCTTGAATCGATCGATTTCCGGTTCATGATATTTCTTTTTCCAATAACTTGAATGTTTTAATTTCGAAAGGTTTAAACGTTATGGAGACAGTTCCGTCACTCGAATCCATCACCTGACCGTCCTCCCATTCGAGCATTGATGTCTCCTGTATCCGCAATGTGGTCCGAATTACGGCCTTGGCGTGACGTCCCCCGCGCTCGACAAGGCGCATTACCAAGCAGGAATCTTTTTCCGCTTTTTTCAATGCGGTCAATTCCACAGATTCGGAATCGATTGCGACCGGCAGTTCCGGCGTTCCGGAAAAACCGTCGAAGCAGCACGGGGGCCGGTTCAAACGCGAGGCTTCCGTGCGAACGGTTGAAGTTGTCCCGTCTCCGGGATGCGGCAGGAAACTGTATGTAAAATGCTGTTTGCCGCAATCCGCTTCCCAATCGGGAAATTTTGGCGCCCGGAGCAACGAAAGATCAATCGTATTGCCTTGCAGGCAGCAGCCGTATTTGCCGTCATTCAGCAACGCCGCCCCGAAGTCGACTTCCGAAAGATCCGCGTATTGGTGAATTGCGACTTCAAAACGGGCCGCGTCCCAACTGGTATTGGTGTGCGTCGGCCGTCGGACAAATCCAAACGGAATATCCGAAATACTCTCCCGCGCACGAACCAGCACCGGGAAGGCCACGCGTAAGACCTTTCTCGCTTCCCGCCAATCGACAACCGTCACAAAATCAAGGCGGCGGGAGTGTTTCCCCAGTAACACGCGCTGTTCGATCACAGAACCCCCGATTTTCAGATGAAACTCAACCGCATCGCGCACGCATCCGCGCAAAAGACGGCATGGCGCGGCAACGTGCGCCTCATCGCATCGACAGTTCCGGTAGGACTTGTCGAGATTCCATGCTTCATAAAGCGTGGGGCGATCAACGTAAAGAGAGAAAGCATTGGCCGGATTCTCGGCGGAAATAAACTCGCGGTTCAACTGCTTGTCGAAAGCGGAGAGCAGCCGTCCGTTTTCGTCGAAGCGATAACAAACCAGATCATTTTCCAATACCGGGGATTCCGAGTGCTCTTCCTGAGCGGTTTCCGCTTTTCCTTGCCTGTCACATGTCGCAAACCCGAGTGCAGGGATCGAAAGCTCCGCAGCATACCGTCCATCCCCCTCCCGCTGAACGGGAATCGGAGTCACGCCATCCTGCGTCAATCCCGCCCCGTCCCAGTCTTCCGGCAACTCGACAAAACCGCGATAAGCCGTGTTCAGCGAATTGAAAAACGTTACGGAACCTTTCTCCCGGGTCAGGAGCCGGGCGGCGGCCTCTTTCTGCAGACGCTTCAAAGAGGTGTATGCATCGGCATGCTCGCGCGCGGCATTTTCATAAACCTCATGAATCGAGGAGCCGGGAAGAATATCATGAAATTGATTCAGCAGCAGAATCTTCCAAATCCGGTCAAATTCTTTCGCCGGATATGTTTCCACAGGAAGCGAACACCACAGCATTTCGGTGGCGGCGATCATTTCCTCCAGTTTCCGATTGTCTCTTTTGATGCGGCCCTGACTGGTTAACGTGCCCCGGTGGTTTTCAAAATAAAGCTCGCCATCCCAGACCGGCAAGGAATGCGAATGCCGGTTCAGGCGCTCGAAAAATGCGTCGGCACGGCCAAAACGGAATTTCGGCACCCCCTCAAGGTTGCGCAGCCGGAGCGCACGCTCCAGATACTCCTCTTTGGGGCCTCCGCCTCCGTCGCCGATGCCGAAGAGGCTCAGAAACTCATCGGTCACTGTATTTTCATTGAATCGG
The DNA here is from genome assembly GCA_944389445.1 of uncultured Victivallales bacterium. GTDB lineage: Bacteria > Verrucomicrobiota > Lentisphaeria > Victivallales > UBA1829 > UBA1829. The sequence continues at coordinate 3,908 of CALXMJ010000358.1, forward strand.
TTTTCCGCCGGAACCAGTTCAGATGGACGTACAAACGCGATATAGCTGTTTTCCGGTAGAAAATGAGTCAGAAGTTCACTGCCGTCAAGACCGCGCCATAAAAAGGCGTGATATGGAAACGGATTTGTTTTGTTCCAGGACATTTTCTGGCTGACGAAATTCGGGCATCCGGCAAGTTTCGCAATCTGCGGAAGCGAAGCCGGATAACCGAACACGTCCGGCAGCCACAAATTCTTCACCTCAATTCCGAATTCATCGCGAAAGAAATTTTTTCCGTGAAGAAACTGGCGGACCAGCGACTCCCCGCACGGGAGATTGCAATCCGATTCGATCCACATTCCGCCGAGGAGCTCCCAGCGTCCGGAGCGCACGGCGTTCTTCACTTTCTCATAAAGGGCGGGATAGTGCTGTTTGACGAAAAGATAATGAAGCGGAGACGAGGCGCCGAACACATAATCCGGATACTTTTCCAGCAAACCGATCTGGTTGGCAAATGTACGGCTGCATTTGCGCACGGTCTCCCGGACCGGCCACAGATAGCCGGTGTCGATATGGGCGTGTCCCAGACCAATCGCGGTCATGGAGCTGGAACAGGCGGGGCGGGCAAGTTCAGGAGCCAGTTCCGCTCGCGCGCTCGCCGCGTTTTCCGTTTTCTCCGCAAAGCGATCCGCGGCGCGGTTGACGGCCGCAAGAATCAGATCGCCCCGGCGGGAACGGGGAGGCAAAACCTTCAGTAAATCGAGCAAAATTTCCAGATCGAGTGAAAGCTGCCAAAGCTCATAATTGAAGCAGCCGATCCGCATCAGACCGGCAACGGCTTTGAATTCGCCGTAGGGGCATTTTTCGCCGATTTCCGGATCACTGTCCGGCAAAAGCCCATGAACGATATTTCCCGCCGCTTCAACCCAGAATTCGACCCGGCGCCCGGTAGGGCAATCGGGAAGCCGGTAAATCTCCTTGCGGAAATCGGGGCCGATGATCGAGCCAGCGCTGAAAGCGAAAACCGGCGTTCCATCCTGATCGAACAGCAATGCTTCCCCGCCCAGGTTAAGGCGAAGCGCCAACTGCCGTTCCGCCCACTTGGACGGAATGTCCGCCCGGAGCCGGAACCAGCCCGATTCCCAGGCTCCGCCCCAGGTTTCGCCCTCGACAATCGGACGATAAACCCCTTCGGCGCGTCGCGGAAACGGAACCGGTTCGACGGAACGGAACACCTCCGCCTGCAACGGGATGTTCTCTTCCATAAAATGACGTGACACACGATCCAGAAATTTCACGGAACGTTCATAATAATCGTCGTATTCGCTTTGCAGCATTTTTACTGAAACTCCCTATTGAATGGTTTTCTTCTTTTCATGACTTGAAGGCGAAACGAGAAGCGGTAAGACTTCTTTGACGCTTCATATTGCGGAAGCGTCTGCGGGCCGCAGGAGCCGGTGCCGAGTCCGCGCTGAATCAGGTCGAGCGTTACGATTGTTTCCGGGCGCGGCACGAGTTCACTGGGATGCAGGGCGTTCTGCAAGTCGTGTGGTGTGTAGTGGCTTACGCCGAACTCGAACAGGGGCTCCCCTTGAATTCGGATGACATGGCCGGGGGATTCGAGGATCAGCTCCCGCGTGTCCGTACGATTCCCGTTCTCCTGCGGCACCACATAGCCCGCTTCGAAATTGCCCGTCGCTGTTCCCGTGTAGCGGCCGACTTGCGCCGCCCGACGGCGGTCGATGTAATTTTCCCACGGGCCGCGCCCGAACCATTCGAAATGTTCAAATCCGGGCGCGAACGACGCGATCACGCCGATGCGCGGCAGAGTCGGGAACGTCTCCGGAATTTCATAATTTTGTTCGAAACGGAACATGCCGTCAGCTTCCGCCGAAATGCGCTGCCGGAACACAATCACCCCCGCCGTCGACTCATAGTAATAGATTATCTGTAAATCGTTTTCGAGCTTTCGCTTGATACAGCGCAGCCGGTCCAGTCCTGCCGCCAGCCACAATCCCAGCGGTTTCTGTTCCTGGCCGGTCCAACCGCGTACGCCGTCGTTGTCGGTGGAGGCCCGGAAGAGGTTGCAGGAAAAGGCGTCGGCAATCAGGATTTCTCCCCCCGTGGAAAGCGTTATGCCTCCCGCTTTACCGATCCGTAACTCAGCATCTCCGATTTTCAGGAAATCCCCGCCTTGTTTCACCGGAAAGATTTCCGAATGAAGCGGACATGCCTTTACCGGAACCGCCGCCGTCAATTCGAACTGATTGTGCGCCAGAAGAACGCCCGCTTCGGCCCACGCGTTCGGGGCGGCCAGTTGAAAGGTGAAGTTGCAGAAAACCTCTTCCTTTTCCGACCGGGTCAGGCGACCGAGCGGCAGGTCGAATTCCATGGCTTCGCCCGGTGGCAATTCAGCGAAACCGGACAGTTCGCCGGAACAGACCGGCCTGCCGTCGATTTCGATGCGCCAATATCCCGCTAGGTCATCGAGATTCCGGAAATTTCTCCGGTTGGACAACCGGAAGCGGAAGCGTTGCGCATCAACGGATTCCAGCCACACCTCCTGAGCCAGATGGCGGAATTCGTACATGGCCGGACGCGGTTGCCGGTCGGAGGTGATCATGCCGTTGCAGCAGAAATTGAAATCGTGAATTGTTTCTCCGAAATCTCCTCCGTATCCGAACATTTCGCGTCCCTGTTCATCGCGCGTCAGGAGCCCCTGATCGATCCAATCCCAAATGAAACCGCCCTGAAGCGATTTTTCGGAACGGAACAAATCCCAGTAATCGGCAAGGGAGCCGCAGCTGTTGCCCATGGCGTGGTTGTACTCGCTCAGGATTCCCGGGCGGGTCGCCGCGGGATTTTCCGCAAATTGTTTCAGCTCTTCCAGTGTTGTATACATGGGATCATACAACGCGTTCTCGGCGGGGCATCCGCCGCTTTGCCGGTCGCCGCTGCCTTGCCCCCAGCCCTGCTTCAACTCTCCCTCGTTGAACACGATGCGCGTCGTGTCCAGATCCCGGATCATCTTGCTTGCCGCCTGATGATTCTCGCCGTAACCGGATTCGTTGCCGGGAGACCAGGCGAAAATACAGGTATGGGAACGGTCGCGAAGCACCATCCGTTCGGAACGGCTCACAATCGCATTTTTCCAGCGCGGATCGCGGCAGATCGTCATATAGTTGGCATGGGCTTCAAAATTCG
>CALXMJ010000359.1 GCA_944389445.1 uncultured Victivallales bacterium
CAGTTCTTCGGTTCGGGAGAGATCAGAAACGCCGCTTTGAGACGGCCATCGTAGAAAAGAGAACCAATGGATGCCAGGATTTTGAGATGGGTTGCTCTTTGCGTGCCGCCGGCAACCACCATGAAAACCAGCTTTACCGGCTGATTGTCGGGCGACTGATAATCCGTGACTCCGTCGGGACAGACCGCCAGCGCCATGCTGGGATTCTCAATGTTTTCCAGACGCACATGAGGTACGGCAATGCCATTGCCGATTCCAGTGCTCATCAGGCTTTCCCGATGGAAAATGCCCCATGCCAGATCGTCTCTGGGAACCATGCCTTCCACCTGAGCCAGCATATCGACCAGAATATTCAGAACCTCTTCTTTGGTTTGTTTGCCTTTCAAAACAATGACACGCCCGTTCAGAAGCGGTCCGATGGGAATCTGTTTCGGGTCTCGAGCCATAATGCCATCCAATCTCCATTTAATTGATATGCGACAATCTATCACAAAAACGGCATTTTTCAAGTCGTATGGCAAAGATATCCGCCCCGGCCCTGTTTCCTTTTGCAGAGATGGGACGGAACATTCCGGCTTGGAAAATGGTATGCCGCGGACATGGAACGGAAGAGTTTATTTTGTCTTCGGAGTCGTTTTCTTGTCCGGAGCTTTGACCAGGGAGTCCTTCGCCGGATAAGCTCCCGCTTTTTCCTTGATGAACAGAACTCCGTTGACGACATCGTCCTCTCCGAAGTTCAGCATCAGTTTTGCGATGGTGTATTTCCCCGTCCAGACGAGAGAGCGCAGTCTTTCTTTGGCGGCTTCGCGGGGATTGTCGCGCTGGAGATCATCTTTTCCGTAACGGGCGACGAACTGATCCTTCAGTTTCAGGAAGTCAATCAGTGTAACACGGGTATAATAGGTGATGACTCGTGAGAGCTTGTTGTTGATATAGTCGAACTGGATGTTCCGGATAAGACGGTTCGGCGTAATGAAATAGTCATATTCCTTTGTTGCCAGAACGCTGTAATTTTCATATTGCAGAGCCAGGCGGGCTTCGCCGCGGGTGAAATCCCAGAAGGCGGGAGAATAGCCCTGATCGCTGTCGATTCCTTTGAGAGCGTTCACCTTTGCTTTGTTATCGTTGATTTTGGCGATGAGCTTTTTTTCATCGGGTGTATCGAAAACAAGGATTTCCTTATCATCGAAACTGTTGCTTTTATTGTTGGAGGATGCCCGGATGCGTTCTTTTTCGATGTAGCTTTCCGTGAGTTGTGCCGCAGTGAACCAGCGGTCCAGCACGTTGATGTATCCGGCATTTTCATTGGCGGCATCCTGAGCATCCTTCAGCTTATTGAATGCGGAAGTAAGGGCGTCGCTTCGTCTGTCGCGGTATTTATTGTAGCGAGTGGAGATGTATTCCTCGCGTTTGGCGTCGGAGAACTTCTTGTCGATTTTGATCTTGTCTTCCGGCAGAACGTCATAGTAGGGAATGATGCGGGAACCGATTTTCACGGTTCTGCCGTTGAACGAGTAGAACGGACCGGAAACGGCAAGAATTTTTGGGCCGCGATAGTATTTGACTGTAATATGGTCGCGCAGCTTGTATTGGACAAAACGTTTGGCGGCTTCCGCTGTGAGCTCTTTTTTCAGCTGTTCCAGAGATTTCGGAAACTGTTTTTCGATCTGTTTCCGCGCAAGCTCCATCAGAACTTTTGTGGAACGGGTGTCGAGAGGTTTTTTCGGATTCATTTCAATTTCCGAGGCGACATCGCTCATGATGGCCTTCCCGACCGCGTTATTGTTGATGTCTTCACCGGCATCAATATGGGCCTTGATCGTCTGTTGAATGAAACTGTTTTTTGCCCGGGATATTCCAAGATAACTGGTATCCTGCGGATGAACATACTTGATCTTCATTCCCGTGGTGGCTTTTCCCGCGGTATTTTTCTTGACCTGAGCATCGCAAACCGTTCCGGCAACAGATCCCAGCACCAGTAAAAGTACACCTGTTCTGGCCCAATTCATAACGTAAAGCTTTCTTTTCTTAACATGATTTTGTCTGTATTTTTCTGTTGCGAAAAAATCCGTTTTCCCCGTAAATCTCTCTCCCAGAAAAAAATATATATACATTATACCACATTTTTTTAAATTTGGCAATACCCCCTGGAAAATAATTTTCAATAAAAACCTTTTTTACTGTTTTGCTGTGCAATGATTCACAGCTGTTGCGCCGTTTTTCTCTTATCGGATAGAATACTGCGGCGGAAAGAGGTTTTCCCGGAGAGCCTTCAGAGTGATCGGAAGAAATCTGAACCGTGAATTTCCCGGGAAAAAGGGAATTTCCTTCTCTTGAAAAAACATTTTCCGACAGTATTGTCTTCGCAGGGATTTGTTTCAGATGAAAAATGTCATTTGCGCAGGAAAAGGGATGATTGTTCTTTATGAAAATGAAAGAGAGTCGTAGACCGGATTCGTCCGGATTCGTTCCAGGTCATGAATTTGCCGGAAAATGGATTACCTCGGGAGAGTTTCTGCTCCTGCCGCGGATTCATGTGTTTCATCGTCAGCTGGATGCAGAGGCGCGCAGGCGGATCGAAAACCGGGTCAGGAATCGTCATATTCTGTTCCGCCGGGAGTTCGAGCTTTCCGAATCTCCGGCGCATGCATGGCTCTTTTTCTCCGCGGACGACTATGCCAAGGTGTACTTGAACGGGCGGCAGATCGGGCAGGGGCCCATTCCCGGTTATGTGTTTCATACGTTTTATCAGTGCGTGGATGCCGCACCGTATCTGCGCAAAGGGAAAAATGTGCTTGCTGTCCATTCCTATTATCAGGGGTTGATTAATCGTGTCTGGGTGAGCGGGGATAACCGTCACGGCTTCCTCTGTGATCTTGAGTGTGACGGACATGTTGTTCTTGCTTCCGATGAGACCTTTCTCTGCCGGCCTCATACCGGTTTTTCCGCGGCAGGCGTGACCGGATACGAGACTCAGTTTCTGGAGCGGTACGATGCCTCTGTTCCGGAAGTCGGTTTTGAGCAGATGGATTTCGATGCTTCGCACTGGGCTCAGGCCCGGCTGGTTCCTGCTCCGGAATATCGGCTGTATCCCTCGCCGCTGCCTCCGCTGGAGATCGAACGGATTGCTCCCATCAAAGTTGAACAGCGCGGGAAAAACCGGATCTTTGTGGATTTCGGCGGCATGTATGTCGGAGCTCTGGAGCTGACCGCTTCGGGGAGAAACGGCGACACCATTGAAATGCGCTTCGGACAGGAACTTGAAGCGGACGGCTCCGTCCGCTACAATTTACGCGCGAACTGCACCTATGTCGAATATTTTCTGCTCTCCGGCAAAGAGGGGGATCGGTTGAATCAGTTTGATTACAAATCGTTCCGGTACGTGGAACTCCTTCTGCCGGAAGGGGATGGCGGCATCCGGGTGGAGAAGGACTCCATCCGTCTCGCGGCCCGGCACATGCCGTTTCATCTTGCGGCGCGCTGCCGGTACGGGGATGAGAAGGCCCGCCGGGTCTGGGACCTGTGCGTGCGGTCAATCCGTTATGGCGTCCAGGAACAGATTCAGGACTGCATGGAGCGGGAAAAGGGATATTATCTCGGTGACGGCTGCTACACCATGCTCACCTGGTGTCTCCTGACCGATGACTATGCGCCCATGTATAAGTTTATCGACGACTTTCTCCGGACCTCCTTCATCAATGCGGGGCTGATGACCTGCGCCCACTGCTCCTTCATGCAGGAGATCGCGGAATATCCGCTGATGATGTTTCTTCTACTGCCGGTTCTGGCGGAGAGACCGGGCGGAACGGATTTTGTCCGGTCTCGTCTGCCGGAATTCCGGAAAATTCTCGATTTCTACCGGGAACAGTATGCCACTCCCGGAGGACTGCTTTCCAACCTCGATAAATGGTGCGTCGTCGAATGGCCGCAGAACATGCGAGACGGATATGACGCCGAAATTTCCGAAGGCAGGATCTGCACCGTCATGCACAATGCGATCAACGCGTGGTATGTCGGCGCGATCCGCTGTTTCAACCGCGTGGCGGATTCCCTGAACGAACCGCAGTATCCGGGCGAACGGAAGCTTGCGGAGGAATTCGTCCGCACGTTCTATCTGCCCGGCGAGGGATTGTTCCGCGACAGCGCGGTCTCCACCCATGTCAGCATGCCGGGCAATGTCTATGCATGGTTTTTCGGGCTCTGCCCCGATAAAAACTGTGAACGGAATGTCGTTGACATGATCCGGCGGAAACGGTTGTCGCAGAGCCTCTTTTTCGTGACTTTCCCCCTGCTTGCCGGACTCCAGCGCGATGGCGAAGAAGAACTTCTTCATGATCTCCTGACCGATGACAACGCCTGGCTCCGCATGATCCGCGAAGGCGCGACCACCACCTTCGAAGGCTGGGGGAAAGAGACCAAGTGGAACACCTCGCTGTTTCATCTGACTCTTTCGTTCGCCGCTGTTTTCCTGGCGGAGGGAACTCATATCGGTTCCCTGCTGGATTTCCGTTCCGGGAAGGATACCGGACCTTCCGGAATGCGCTGACTGCCTCTTCCTCGACAAAGAGGGCGCGGATTCTTAAAAATCAATTCCCCGGATCGCGGGAATTCCCTTGTCGAACGGATGTTTGACGGAGCGGATTTCAGAGACCAGATCGCTGAGATCCAGCAGCGGCGCGGGCGCATAGCGTCCTGTGATGATCACATTCTGGTGCGGCGGACGGTGTTTCAGGGCGTCGAGAACGTGGTCCAGGCTCAGCCATTGATAATGCAGCGCGATGTTCAGTTCATCCATGACAAGCAGATCCACCTCGCCGGAACGGAGAAACGCTTCAGCCCGTTTCCATCCCGCCTCCGCCATCCCCTTGTGATCGCCGGGATGCCAGCTGAGTCCGGCACCTACCTGTTCAAAGAGCAGCGACGGATGATTCAGCGAGGCGAAAAACCGTTTTTCTCCCGTTTCAACCGCTCCCTTGACGAACTGGAGAAATACAACATTCCAGCCCCATCCGAGCGCACGGATCGTGATTCCGAATGCACTTGTCGTTTTTCCTTTACCATTGCCTGTGATGTTCAAAAGAATTCCGGCACTTCGATCTTCTTCCTTTAGCATATCCGAATTCCATTTTCTGTTGAGTGTTCCATCGTTTCTTTTTTATAATATCATGAATACCGGGAATCTGCAAATGAAAATACGGAACCGGAGTCATGGTCTGCGGAAAGTTCCGCCGGAATTCTGTTTTTCCCCTGCTGTTTTTTTTCGTCCGTATGGCGGCGGATTTCTTTGCTGCGGTTTGCCAAATCGCATTTTTTGTGGTATATTACAGGGGGAGGCGGAACGAAAAAACAGGAAGGGAACAGGGAATGCCGATCTTTGAATATGTCTGTAAGAACTGCGGGAAGGAGTTCGAAAAACTGGTGCCTTCCGCGCAGACAAAAGTTTCGTGCCCGGAATGTGCCGGGGAAGAGGTCGTGAAAAAACTCTCCAGATTTGCCGCGGCAGTGAAGGAGAGCGGTGGTGGATGCCCCTCGAAGGAGTTTTGTCCCTCGGCATCCTCCGGATGCGGCTGCGGGCACGGCGGCTGCTGTCATCATCACTAGGGAATTTTTCATGAAGAAGAATGAACTGACAGCTCTGCTGACCGCGCTGGGGGTGGAACCAAGCCGGAAACTCGGACAGAATTTTCTGGTGGATGAGAATTTTCTTGACTGGATTGTCAAGGAATCCGGCGCGGGTCCGGGAGAGAAGATCGTGGAAGTCGGGCCCGGTTTCGGCGCGTTGACAAAACGGATGCTCGAACTGGGAGCGGAGGTCACTGCGGTGGAATTCGACCACAGAATTTGCGAATGGCTCCGAAGCGTTCTTGTTCCCAGGGGCCTCAAATTGATGGAAGCGGATGCCTGCAAGGTCGATTTCAGCGGGATTTACGGAGCGGGGGTTCCGTTCCGGCTGGTATCCAATCTGCCGTATTCGGCGGGGACTGTGGTGGTCGCAAAGCTGCTGGAGTCGGAACAGCCTCCGGAGGAGATGATTATCATGCTCCAGAAGGAGGTGGCGATGCGTCTTGCTGCCGGGGAGGGGGAGGAAGAATATGGCGCTCTTTCTGTTCGTGCGCAGGCTTCCTATGAGGTGACTCCTCTGCGGATGGTGCCTCCGCAGCTGTTTCATCCCCGGCCGGAGGTGGATTCCTGTGTCCTGAGAATGAAAAAGCGCGCGGATCTGCCCTCGTATGAATTCCGCAGACTGCTTTCGCAGGTGACGCGGCTGGGATTCTCGCAGCGGCGCAAGAAGATGGTCAAACAGCTGGCTTCCGTGTTCGGACGGGAGACAGTGGACCAGGCTTATCAGGCGCTGGAGATTCCGGAAGCCATCCGGGCGGAACGCGTTTCCGTGGAAAAATTCAAACAGCTGACAGACTGGTTTCTGCGTTTGAAGCGGAATCCGGAAGAAAGCTGATGCATAAACCGTAAAAAAATGCAAGAAAGGTGCTTGCAGAATAGAAAAATGCGGAATATTGAGATATATTCCTGAAAATCGGGATTTGAAACAGCAGGACCGGCATTCCCGACTTTGAGCTTTTAAGGAAAGAGAAAATGGCCAGACAAACGAATTATTATCTAGGGATCGACATCGGATCGACCACATTCAAAGCGGTTCTCATGACGGACGACGGAAAAGTCGGTCATGTCACCTACCAGCGCACCAAACCGGTGGAATCCGGCAAGATCACCTGCAAGAGCAACTGCAGTCAATGCGGTCACTGCAATCTTGGAGCTTTGAAGAAAACCGTTGACAACTTCCTCGCCGGAGCCGGACTTACGGAGAAGGACATCCGATGCACCGTCGTCACCGGCAGCCAGATCGTGGAGGATACCAGACGGTTCATTCCGTATGATTTTCAAGTAAGCGAGGTTTCCGCTCATGTCGCCGGCGCGCTCCACTACTATCCGCACGTCAAGGCGATTCTGGATGTGGGCGGGCAGGACAGCAAGGCGATGATCTACAATGAGAAAATGGGAATGTGGACCTCCAAAATGAGCGGCATCTGCGCCGCCGGAACCGGCGCGTTCCTGGACAGCGTCGCCCTGAAGCTCGGAATCCCCGTCGAGGAGATGGCGGAAAAGGTCAATTATGACAGTGACCTGGAGTTCTCCTCCGTCTGTGCCGTTCTGAGCGCAACCTCGATCAACAAATTCAAAAACCGGATGCCGCTCGGTCAGATCATCGGCGGAGCCTGCCGGGCTCAGGCGCGGACCATTATTTCCGGTGTGGGACAGCTTCTCTTCAATTACAAAGGCGACATCGTGTTTCAGGGCGGCGTGGCATCGAATCGTGCGGTTGCCTATTACCTCAAGGAGATCACAGGGAACAACATCATCATTCCGGAATTCCATTGCGTGATGGGCGCGCTTGGCGCAGCGTGCCTCGCCCGGAAATACATTCAGCTCAAAGGCTCGCTGGATATAAAGCCGATTGAATATGAGAAAACGCCGATGAAGTCGGTCTCCATGCGGGCCAATACGACGCGCCGGGAGTTCTTCTCCAAGGCCAGGGCGCCGATGGTCTGGCGGAATCTGTTCTTCCCGACCGAGATCCTGAATGCCCTCGGCGTCAAAATGCTGACTCTTGAAACCTACGCGGCTCTCTTCGCCCGGAACTCCAAACGGACGAAAAAGGCGCTGGACATTGCCGCGTACAAGGGGTTTGCGGGCGAGACCTGTTCCTTCCTGCGCGTGCTCGAAGGGACGGATCTGCCGAAGCCGGAATTCGGCGTTTCCACCTCCCAGCCCTGTCAGCAGGGAGAGCGCATTTTCCAGGATCTTGCAAGACAGTACAATTTTTCCGATCGTTTCTATTCCCTCCATACCCCGATCAATGCGGAGGACCCGAATTCCGTGGAACAGATTGCGGAAGGGCTTGAAGAGGCGGTTGTCCTGATGGAAAAGGCGCTTGGTATGAAAATGGATATGGGGCGTCTTGCGGAGGCCTGCCGGCTTTCCAATGAAGCAGCGGAAATTTCCAAGAAATGCAATGAGCTGCGCTGGTCGAGTCCCCCGCTGATCCGCGGAGCGGAAGGGGTGTACAATGCGGTTCTCTTCTCCCAGCTCTGGGGCAAAAAGGAACTGGTCGACATTCAGAAGCAGTTCTATGAGGATCTCTGCATCAAGAAGGAATGGGCGGAAAAGCATTATCGCAGAGAGGATACGCATCGGCTTCTGTGGCTGCATCTGCCGCCGTTCTACGATACGAAGATTCTGGATTTCATCGAACTCACCTGCCGGGCTCCGATCGTATTCGAGGAGGTGAACTTTGTCGACTGGGAGATGCTGAATCCCGATGATCCGTACCGTTCTCTGGCGCGCAAACTGCTCACAGTGGGATATCTCGACCCGAAATTGAGGGTGAACTACATCAGTTCCAACGCGGAAAAATCCGGATTGAACGGCTGCATTCTCTATAATCACGGATTCGGCAGATGTTCTCTTTCCGACAGCTGTTTCGCCAAGCATCTGCGCGAAGAGCTCGACAAGGTCGGTCTTCCGCTTCTGACGCTCGACGGTGACTGCATGGATCCCACCACCGATCCCTGCAGCACCACAACCAAGATCAGCGCGTTTGTGGAAGCGTTGAATTCCAAAAAATACGGCAACATGTTCGGCAGAGTCAAAGGAGGTCGGAAATGATCAGAAAACCGGCGGAATTCGGAAGAGAAGTCCGGAAAAACATGCGCGGGGGCGACGGCGAGGTCGTCGTTTCCGCAATCTGGAAGCCCGGCGAGGAGATGAAATCGAATACGAGAATGTATTCCAAACTGATTCTGGAGCCCGGATGTTCCATCGGAGTTCATCCCCACGAAAATGAGGAGGAACTGTTTTTCATTCTGAAGGGGCGGGCGGAGACGATCGACAACGGCGAACCGAAAATTCTGGAGGCGGGCGATGCCAGCATTACGCGGAGCGGTGAAACGCACAGCCTTAAAAACATCGGTTCGGAGACTCTGGAAGTCCTGGCGCTCATCGCCCGTTACTGATAGTTCCTTCCGGAACCACGCGTCCGGCGGTCCGGAGCGCTCTCAGCCGACGGATTCCCAGCGCAAACCATCAAGGGGAGAATGATGTTACGACGGATTGTTCTTGTTCTGCTGCTTCTCTGTGGAATTCGGATTCTGGCGGAGGAGGGGAAAATCGTCCCGGAAAAGTCCGGGGATGCCGCTGCATCGCTCGTTCAATCCGGAGATTCGGCAGACTCTTCCAGCCTGGATTCCGCCCGGAAAAAATGGCTGGATTCCAAACTTCCCGCGGGAATCAATCCTGACGATCTTTCCCCCGACGAGATTGCCCGGTATTTCGAACGGGAAACAACTTCCATCAACCACTGGTTTTCCGTTCGTGCGGATTTGCTTCTTCATGCGATGATTGCTTCCGCCATTGTGGTTTTCTGTGTTCTGGCAGCATGGTTTGTCTTCAAGAAAACAGTGAATGCCAGATTGAAGAAAATGAAGACTCCGGGGACGTTCTGGAAAGTGGTTTTCGCACTGAACGGACCGTTTGTGTTCGCGGTGATGATGGCGGGGATTTTTCTCAGTTTTCTTCCGGTTCTGAATACATTTTCCGCGGAATCGTTCCTGTATGATGTTCGTTTCTTCTTCACGGTTCTTGCGCTGACGGCGGCATGGGCGGCAATGAATCTGGTCGGGATTGTGAATGAGAAACTGCAGGCTCTGGCGAAACGCGACGACAATTCGCTTGATGACCTCATGGTCAGACTCCTCCGCAACATTCTCCGGATTCTGGTGTTCGCCACAACTGTATTTTTCATCGGACAGAGCATTTTCCGAATCAATATCACCGCTCTGCTGGCCGGTGCGGGCGTGCTCGGACTTGGTGCGGCTCTGGCGGCCAAGGATACGCTTTCCAACTTTTTCGGAACGATTGTGATCCTCTTCGACCGGCCGTTCAAACTCGGTGACCGGATTCAGGTCGGAGAGGTGGAGGGGGTCGTGACCGAAGTCGGAATGCGCAGTTCCAAAATCCTTGCGGACGACGAATCCTTCTATACCCTTCCGAACAGCCTTCTGACCACACAGGCGGTCAGAAACATCAATTTGAAAAACCACCTGAAGTTCTTCTTCACGATCACGATGACCTACGACACAACCGAGCAGCAGATGCGGAAAGCCATTCAGGTTCTCCATGAAATCACAGACAATTTCAAAGGGCCTGACCGTCCCTGTTTTTCTCCGCGCATCTTCTTTTCCGGTTTTGCCAGCTCCTCGATGAACATCACTGTCATCATGTGGCTGAAAACGGAGTCGTATGCGCAGGAGGAACAGTGGAAATCGGAACTGAACCTTGCAATTCTCAGGCGTTTTGCCGAAGAGAATCTCAGCATGGCATATCCCACGACCACCACCTATCTTCTTACTCAGAAAAACGCGCCTCTGGAAATCCGGATGGCCGAGACAGACACCAAAGAATAACAATACGGAAAAACGCGTCAGCATTTTCCCGGGTCAAGGACGGTGTCCTTGTCGCGGTCCAGCGGCTGGACGCCGGTCGTGCGGTGCATGAAATCTTTTTTTAATGCGAGGGGAGAAAACCGCTTTGAAAAGCTGTTCTTCTCCCCTCGCGCACCCCTCTTTCCCTAAACTTTTGACGCCTTTGCATGAAACAAAGTTTCACGAAAAGGCTCTCTCTTTATAAATATCACATACAACGGTGTATGTCGAAATACTCTTATGGCGGAAAAATGCGAGAGCATTTTCCCGAGTCAAGGACGGTGTCCTTGTCGCGGTCCAGCGGGGGGACGCCGGTCGTGTGGAGCACGAAACTGGAAAAACAGAAAAATTCCCTTTCTTCTCTTTTCAAAAGAACAGTTTTCCGCTTGAAAACTCTATTTTCCGCATTATACTGTCCTAAGAAAAAAACGCGACAGAACCTTAATAACAGCAAGGAGGCTACCATGTTTCAGAACAGTTTGAACATTCACGAAGTCACGGAAATCAGACTTAAAACTCTGGTTTATTTCGGCTGCGGGGCGATCCGGAAAATAGAGGATATCTCTGCCTCGCTGGAAAAACGCGGGATCGGGAGGATTCTTGTCGTGACGGGACGCGGGGCCTATAAAAAGACCGGTGCATGGGATCATGTGGTCCCTGCGCTTGCCGCCCATAAAATCCAGTATGTTCTCTACGACAAAGTTACGCCGAATCCGACCACGGCGCAGATTGATGAGGCGGTTGCCCTTGCGAAAACGATTCAGGCGCAGGCGGTTCTCTGCATCGGCGGAGGAAGCGCGATCGACGCAGGCAAAAGCGCCGCCATTCTTCTTTCCAATCCGCAGTACAATGCCGCCGATCTTTACAACTACAAATTCAGTCCGGAAACGGCGGTTCCGATTATCGCGGTCAACCTGACGCATGGAACCGGAACCGAGGCGGACCGCGTCGCCGTGGCAACTATTCTGGAAAACGAGTACAAACCGGCGATCGCCTATGACTGCATCTATCCGACCTGGTCCATCGACGATCCGGAACTGATGACCGGACTGGCGGAAAAACAGACCCGTTTTGTCAGCATCGACGCCGTCAATCATTGTGTGGAAGCCGTGACCAGCATCATTGCCAGTCCGTATTCGATCTCCCTTGGACGCGAAGCGGTCGCGCTGGTCGCCCAGTATCTGCCTGCGGTCCTGAAGGACCCGAAGGACCTGACCGCCCGCTACTACCTGCTCTACGCCTCGATGCTTGCCGGAGTTTCCTTTGACAACGGCATGCTCCACTACACGCACGCTCTGGAGCATCCCCTGAGCGCGGTGAAAACCGATCTGACGCACGGACTCGGACTTTCCATGCTGCTTCCTGCGGTGGTGAAACATATTTATCCTGCGCGTCCGGTGGTGCTTGCCGATGTGCTTTCGCCGCTGGTTCCGGGCTTGAAAGGGTGCCCGTCGGAAGCGGAAGCCGCGGCAAAGGGCGTGGAACAGTGGCTTGTCAGTGTCGGCGCTCCGGAGAAACTTTCGGATGTCGGATTCACGGCTGCCGATATTGACAAGCTGGTCGATCTCGCTTTCACGACTCCGTCGCTCGGATTCCTTCTCTCGCTTGCGCCGAACAAGGCGGACCGCGATGCCGTCCGGGAGATCTATACCAACTCCCTGACTCCGCTGAACAAATAAGACCGGAATCAAAAAATAAAACAAAAAGAGAGCCGGATTCCTCGAAAGAGAGATCCGGCTTTTTCTCTGTGGAACCGAAAACCGTCATTCGTTTCAAACGTTGCGGTCCGCCGCCGGGGGATCAGTTCGCCGCCCAGAGAATTCCGCGGACGGCAATTTCCAGAATCTGCGGAACACGTTTGAAATCTTCTGCGTTGTGCCCCAGCGAGGAGTAGAAGACCTTTCCCCTGCCGTACCTGCGTTTCCAGACGACCGGCATGACGGTGCCGTCGATCCATGGACAGATTTCTCCGTTGAACCGAGTGACGGCGAGCACCTCGTTGCCCGGATCGACATGCATGTAATACTGTTCGCTGTGCATGTCGAAATCGCCGATGCCGTCGACGATCGGATCCTTTGAGGTGATCCGCACCCTGTAATCAATCGCGTTTCCGGGATGAGCCACCCATTGTCCGCCAGTCATGAACTGATAGTCGGTGTCGTTTCGGAACGCGTCGCACATGCCGCCGTGCCATCCCCCTAGTCCGACTCCGTTCAATACCGCTCCGCGCAGCGCTTTCCCCGCCTCGGGAAGCAGGGTTCCCATGGTCCAGACCGGGACTATGACATTGTATTTCTGTTCGAGTCCGCTCTGGAGAAGCGCCTCCTGGGAATCGGAGATCTCCACCTCCATTCCGCGCTTTCTGAGCTGTTCCGCAACGAGTTCGGAGGTCTGTACCGGCTCGTGCCCGTCCCATCCTCCGCGGAAGATCAATGCGTGTTTCATAGCGTAAAATCCTTTCTGCTGATGATTCCGTTGCAGTGATTTTCAGTCGAGTTCTCCGAATTTCAGCCCTTTCCGGAGCGGTTCCGGCCGTTCGCAGGAACTTTCGAGCATGACGGCGCGTTCTTCCCGGCCGGCTTTCAGAATGGAGCACATGACGTCAAGAACGTGATATGCGAGCGTCCCGGAGCAGCGGTGCGGACGGTTCCGTTCGATTCCCGCCGCCATATCCGCCAGTCCGATTCCGCGCATGTTGTCGTTATAGTTGAAAGAATTATCGGCAGTGGACCAGTCTGCGCTGAGTCCTGCCTTGAAGAAGCGGATGGGACCGTTGAAACAGTTCGGATCGGGCAGATGCAGGGCTCCTTCGGTTCCGTAGAGTTCGATGTCGCGGTAGTCGCTGTGCTTCGAGACGTCGAAACTGGTGCTGAGCGTGATGACCGCCCCCGAGACAAATTCCAGAATCGCCGCAACATGCGTGTCCACTTCGACCGGGAAGCTCCTGTTTTCATTGACCTTGAGCCCCGTCCGGAGATCCGTGGAGCGCGTGTTGACCGAAACCACCTTTTTGACGGGTCCCAGCAGATTCACCAGAGCCGTAATGTAGTACGGTCCCATGTCGAAAAGCGGTCCGCCTCCCTTGAGATAGTAGAAACCGGGATTCGGGTGCCATGCTTCATGTCCGTGACAGAGCATGAAAGCTGTGCCCGCGACAACCCTGCCGATCAGTCCGCTGTCGAGCAGCGCACGGCAGGTCTGGTGTCCTCCGCCGAGAAAGGTATCGGGAGCGCATCCCACGCGCAGATTTTTCTGTTTCGCCAGTTCCAGCACCTCTCTGCCCGATGCGGCGTCCAGTCCGAACGGTTTTTCCGAATAGATATGCTTGCCCGCCAGCAGCGCTTTCCGGTCGATCTCCGTGTGCGACTGCGGCGTCGTAAGGTTCAGGACCGTTTCGATCTCCGGGTCCGCCAGCAGCGCCTCGACCGTGAGATGTTTGAGTCCGTATTTTTCCGCTTTTTCCTTTGCCGCCTCTTCTCTGATGTCCGCGCACGCAACAAGGCGCAGGTGCTGAAAAACGGCGGCATTCTTCAAATACGCATCGCTGATGTTTCCGCATCCGATCAATCCGGCTTTCATGAAATTTTCTCCTTTTCGTAATGAACCGTTTCATTGACAAATCTTCCGGAATCTCTTATATTATACACGATAAAAAGGAAAACGGGAATGGACAAACGTTTCAAAATCATGGATGGAAAAACCAGACATCTGAGCCCTCTGCCACGGGAAATCGCCCTTCTGCCCCGGATCGCTTCCATCGGTTTTCTGCCCGCGAAACGGGATCGCATCCGCCAGACCTTTGATTCCTGCAATTTTTCCTTCATCATGCAGGGGCGCGGCGATTATCTCCTGCGGGGAAAACGCTGGCCCGTGGAAGCTCCCTGCCTGCTGATTCAATGGCCGGGCGAACCGATGGATTACGGTCCGGACCCGGAATGGTCCGAACTCTATTTCATCTACCCGCCGGGAACATTCGAACTCCTCTGCGCTTCCGGACTGATGACCCCGGAAATTCCCGTGCGGGAAATGAGAAACATCGGGACCATCGGGGAAAAGGCCGATCTTCTCCGGAAGGAACTGGACCGGGAAGAGATTTCCGCCGACAGAATTGATCTCCTCTGTTACGATCTCCTTCTGGAAACACGTCTGAAAAGCGAGGAAAACATTCTCAAGCATTCCCGCATTCCGGAGATTCGCAGGCGTCTGGAACGCAATCCGGGGCACGATATCGACTGTGCCGCACTTGCCTCCGAGTTCGGCATGTCCCTTTCCTCATTGCGGAGATACTGGCGCAGATATCATGGAGAGGAGTCGTTTTCCGATTACCGGAACTCCTGTTTTCTGCGGAAAAGCTGCCGTCTGCTCGTGGAAACCAACCTGAGAGTGAAGGAGATTGCGGTCGAACTTGATTTCAGCGATCCTTTCTATTTCTCAAGGAAGTTCCGTCAGCTGGCTGGAATTTCTCCGCTGTAATACCGGAAAAGAAATCAAATGTTTCCGGAAACGGATGTATCG
>CALXMJ010000360.1 GCA_944389445.1 uncultured Victivallales bacterium
TCGACCATTTTTTTATTTTTCAGAAAAATTCTCTCCACCTCAAAACGGCGAATTTTTCGAGTCTCAAAAGGATGAGCATTTTCACTTCTCGAAAAATTCTCCGGGAGAAACTGAAACTTTATTCTGCCTCAAAAAGAGTTTGAACATCGCGAAAATGTTAGCAAAGATATTCGAACCTCCGAGCTCTACACACGACCTGTCATACGAAAAAGTCAGACCGGTAGGCTGTCGTAGAATCCTTCTTCCAGACTTTTTTTCTGACAAGGGCGAAAATCTTCACGCGCGCGTAACGGGGGTGCATAAATTCCTTACGCTCACGCCGCCGCTTGTTCTCGTCGATAACCATGGAACAGACCACCAAGAAATGAAACCTGCGGGAAGACTTCCGATCTCCCTGCCCCGCAGCGTTGGCCAGCTTCCGGTCCACGGCAACGCGGTCAACCGGACCAGACGCAACTATCTGGATTCTCCGGGATCGGCGCTTCTGCCCTTCGGATTCGGACTGAGCTACACGACCTTTGAATACCAGAATCTGAATGTGGACGGACGCACCGTTTCCATTCTCTGCCGGAACACCGGCGGCATGGCGTCGGATGAAGTGGTCCTGTTTTATCTTCAGGCGGAGGAAAGCTCCGTGATCCGCCCGGAACGGGAGCTGTTCGCATTCCGGCGGATCCACCTGGCACCCGGCGAAGAACAGCAGATCAAGGCCGAACTGACCGATGAACTGCTGGGTCTGTACGACCGGAACGGAGACTTCCGCCTGGAACCGGGAAGATTCCGGATCTTCGCCGGCGGAAATCCGGACGAGCTGCCGAGTGTGACGTTCGAACTGACGGAACAGGAGACAAGCGGGCGGGACGCTATCCTTCCGTAATCGAAAGACGCTCCACGTCCAGAAAAAGTTTCTCCGGACGGAGATCCGGCTTCTCCGTTTCAAGACGGACCTTCTTCAGGCGCAGTCCGTCCACATGGCGCGCATACAGGCCGGATGCGGGAAGAACGCCGAAGAAGAACTGTTCGGGATAACGGGCGGGATCTTCGGCGACCATCCGTTCCGCATCCTCCGCGCTTCCGCCGCCGGGGAAACGGATCCGGATGTTCTCCAGTGTCACATTCTCCACCGGAGCGGTCGGAACGCCGGTAATCAGAATACCGGAACGGTCGGAAGCGGCGCCGGTGCAGTCGGCATCGATGTCGTGGAGAAAGAGATTACGGAGTTTTCCGTTTGCGCGGTCCAGTCCGCTCTTCTGATCGGGAACGGTGTAGTAGACCATCTCATTCTGGCGGGAAAAATCCATGTTGCGCGTTCCGAGACGGATGAAGATCGGGCCTTCCACGTCCTCCATGACGACATGGCCGATCTCCACATCTTCCAGCACGCCGCCGTCGACGCAGAGCAGCTTGACCGCCCCCATCCGGCAATGGTGAAAGCGGCAGTCGGAAAGACGGATCTTCCGGAATCCGCCGAACGAGGCTGTGCCGAGCTTGAATGCGGCGGTCTCGCTGCTGACCGTGCAGCGGAGGATCTCAAAATCCGAACAGGGAGTCGCCCGGGAGCTTTTGAGGCAGATGGCGTCGTCGCCGGTCCGCAGAGTGCAGTCTTCAATCCGGACGTCGCGGCAGCTGTCCAGATCGAATCCGTCGGTGTTTCCGTTGCGGCAGGAGTCGATTCGCGTATGGCGGATCCGAATCGTTGCGCAATCGACAAGATGACAGCACCACGAAGCGGCATCCTGCAGAAGAATGTTTTCGAATTCGATTCCGGAACACTCAACCAGCCGGATCAGCATCGGACGGCGGGCTTTTCCACCGCCTCCCGGAAGAGAGTGCGGAAAATTGGAGCGGTCTCCCTGACCGTTGATGACTCCGCCTCCGCAGAAACGCAGATTCCGTTTCCCCTTCGCATAGATCAGACAGGGATCGAACGGCGGAAATTCGATACAGCCGTCAATATCATCCGCATACGCGCGCAGATCAAGGGATCCGCGGAGTTCCGCTCCATCGCGGACTTCAAGAGTCGTATTATCTCCGATTTTCAGTGTTCCGGTCAGGAAAACGCCGTCGGCAAAACGGACGGTACCGCCGCCGGCGGCCGCACAGGCGTCCAGCGCGTTCTGAATGGCCGCGGTATCGCTGCGGACACCGTCGCCCGCAGCCCCGAACGAACGGGGATCATATACATTCATTCCTCTTCTCCCAGATTTGTTTCATTTCTCCCTCCTGCCGATGTTCTGCACAGGAACGGTATATACAATAATACGGATCCGGCGGAAATCCAGCAGAGACCCTCTTCCGGAAGCGGAATTCATTTTCCGTTCCGGGCGGGGAACAGAAGGGCGAAACCGGAACGGTCCGCATGATTTTTCCCGTCTCCGCTCCAGACGAGCTGGGTCTTCCGCGTATCCGGGGAATCCGAATCGTCGACGGCGAGATCGAAGCCGACGCATTCCGCGTTCCGGGGCAGCGGCAGACGGATCGTCATGTCATATCCGTTCCTGCGCTGCGTAACGGCGACCTGAATGCCGGGGATCTCCTTTCCGTCAATGAGCGAAACATGCGGCGTTCTGTACGGATTGATGAAAATCTGCCGGGTTCCGGGCGCGTAACGGTCCGGATACTTTTCATCGCAGCGGAAGGGTTCCGGATCCCAGAACAGCTCCACACAGTCGGCGAGGAACGGAAGTTTTTTTCCTTTTCCCGCGACATCGTCCGTCACACGGACCCGGACCGAAAGCTCATCCCCCTTCCGGAGAAGGGAAAACTCCGCTGAAAGATCCGATGCCGACGCCGGCGCCTTCCCCTCCGCAACGCGGGCAATCGGATACGGTCCGCTCAACACTCCCTCCTCCAGAACGATCCGGGGAGTGATCCGGACCGTCCGTTTCACGGAGATCAGCCGGTCGTCCGAAGCGACCAGAAGGGTCACCGGAATCTCCTTCACGGATTCAGACTGGAGAGTCAGCGGAACGAAGATCGAAACGGGAGACTCCTTCCGGAGAAGCGAAAACTCCGCCCGGCCGCCCCGATTGCGGAACTCCCGGGCATTCACCCGGACAAATCCGCTGACTGGTTTGGAATTCCGGTTCCCGAGTTCAAACTGAAGTCCGGTTTTTCCGTCTCTGACACTCCAGCGCAGCGGTCCGACCCGGAACGGGTTTTCCACGCTTACCGCCCCGGATCGAAGAATTTCCGCCGCCCGTTCCGCCGGAACGCCGCTCCATTCCAGATAGACCGGAACGCGCGTCAGGGCAAGGACCTTCCCCGCGGCCATCGGATTGCCGTACAGATCGTACATCCGGAAAGATGCGCCGGAGGGGAGATTCAGCCGCAGCTGGATCGGATCTCCCGCCGACCAGATTGCGGAAAAAGTTTTTCCGCGGTTCGCAAACACATAACCGAGATATTCGCCCCGCTGTTCCACGGTCGCCAGCGGTTCAGCTCCGGCGAGGAAACAGGCGAGCGCATTCATTTCGGCGAACAGCTTCGACGGCACACACCGGCTGTCCCAGCTCTGGATGACGCGATTCGGATTGAGCGGATCATCCAGGGTCTGGTCGGAGTGGAGCGGAGTCGAGGCGAAACACCCCTCTCCCATGTCGATCAGAATCCGGCGGCTGACCGCTCCGACAGGCAGGTCGTGCTCCAGCATGTAGTGACTCCGGGCGACCGGCTGGAGATAGAAGCATTCATCGTTCCAGAGCGGTACCTTTCCTCCGGCGTCGCGGACGATCTGACGGAACTGGCGGATGCGGTTCTGCGCGGGAACGGGACTGTCGTCCTGCCGGGAACCGTAGGGATGGAACGAGAGAAGATCCATCGACGAGGCCTCCGGAGAAGAGACCAGTTCCCGGAGGAACTCCGCCGCGCGGGCGCCGAGATCCTCCGTTGCACTCCCCGCGACCACCCGGATGCGGGGATTCGCCTTTTTGATGGCGTCATACGCCGCTTTCATGTATTTCGCATAGGTTTTTCCCGAAAAGGAGCAATTCGGTTCATTCATCAGATCGACAAAGCGCACGCGGTCACCGACGGCGGCGGCAAACGCAGCGGCATAGGCACTCCAGTCCTCATAGCGGGGCAGTTTGACCATCCGGGTGGTGTCGGTACGGTCCGAGGTTGGATACTGGCGCCCGGCGAGATCGCGTTCCCAGGTCCACTGCGGGATGTTGCGGTTCGGTTTTCCCGGCATCCAGGTCCAGCCGTCGCTGATCGTGACCTCCAGATCGAATCCGTTCCTCCGGGCGATCTCCACAGCGGAGAGAATCCGGGAGAAGTCGAATTTTCCGGGTGCGGGATTGCAGAGCGCCCAGTTGATCTCCCCGGGATTCCAGATCCGCATGAGATTCCCCAGATACGAAAGATATTTCCCGCGCTCTTCGCCCGTTCCGGTGCTGTCGACAATCTCATTGGAGGTATAGCGGCCGAGAATCGCGGTATTCACTCCGAGCTTGAATCCGGAACCGCCCGCGGTGTTTTTCCAGACCGGGGCATGGCAGTGGACGGTCATTCCCCGCGCGCCGGGCGGAAGTTCGCGTCCGCCCATGACGGGACGCACCTGAAAACAGCCGTAGGGGAACGGCGCAAAACGGAACTCCGTCTCGCTGGCGATCCCCCGTTTCAGCGGAACGCGGAGACTCTTTTTTACAGGAGCATCCGTTTTCCCGACCGCGCAGAACAGCAGATCGAATTCCGCATTCCGGTCCGCCGAATAGGAGACCGCCCGCAGTTTTCCGGAGAGCGACGCGGCATCCGTCACGATCTCCGGGAGAAAAACGGCGGCTTCCGGATCGGAAGCAGGCGTCCAGGGCGTGACAGAAGCTCCTTCCGCCAGCTGGAGGTTGTCCATGAAAACCGTTCCCGCCCCCTGCACGGAGAGATAGAAATTGTAATACCGGTGCGGCGCAGGCGGAGTTGTGACCGTACAGGAATACTCCTTCCATTCCCGGCCCGGCGAGAATGTGCGGGAGAGATCTTTCCAGATCAGTTTCTCCTTTTCCTGCTGACGCGAGGAAAGTTTCCAGACCAGCTTCAGATCCGCATTGCACTTTGCCCAGAAGGAGAAGGTATAACGCGTCGCCGGCTTGAGTTCGATTTCCGAGGAACAGAGCGTAAGACGCTGGTCGGGAAGCGACACCAGACGGAGCGCGCCCTGTCCGGATTTGACCTCCTTCCGTTCCGGGAAAGCGCCGCCCGACGGATCAAACCCTCCGCGGAAATTCTCCAGAGGACGACTCCGCAGAACGGAGAATCCGGCACTTCCGAGTTCAAATCCGGAGTTGAAAATCAGATTCTCCGCCGCAGGAGCAACTGAAAGCGACGGCAGAAGCATCAGGGAAAAAAGGAATTTCATGTTCATTCTTTCACCATTTTCAGAGAGACTCCCGCAACAGAGACCGTCGCAGCCGGAGAGTTGAATTTCATATCAAGCCGCAGCATTCCGGACCGCAGCATCGGCGATGCGGCGGTATCCGTCGGCACCTTCCACTCCGCCGTGACCTTCTTCCAGCTTTTCGAGACGGAAACATTCACATCCCGGTAGCAGTGCTTTCCCTCCAGCGGTCCCATGTAGGTATCCATCCGGATCTTCGCACCCAGCACATCCGATCCCTTCACCCAGAGTTCCAGTCGGTAGGTTTTCCCCGGGACGACCGGAAGATAAGCGGACCGGAGAGAGTATATTTCCGGAAGAGTGAACGAAATGCTCTTTCCCGTCGGCGAAGAATCATCTGCGGCCTCAACCGCGTTCCTCCAGCCGCTTTTAAGCGGATGGAAAAACTCCGTTGCAGGGGAGGAAAACAGCTCCTGTTCGAGATCCGAGGAGGAGAGTTTTTCCAGTTTCAACTCTCCGCAGGTCAGGGTCTGCGCCGTCTTCATTCCGGATCTGAGGCTGAAGGTATACGTTCCCGGACAGGTGTCGGTGTAAAGATGGAACTGCTGGATGTCCGGCGCCGGAGCAAACGTCGTATAGCGGGAAAGATGCACCTTTTCCGGACCGTTCACTTCAAGCACCAGAGGATCGGATGACCCCTCTTTTGAAGAGGTCATGCGCCAGGAAAAACGATAGTAGCTTTTCGCTTCAAGTTCCGCCTTTGCAAGGACTTGCGACCATTCCGCCACGCCGTCCTTCACCGTTCTCGTGAATTGTTTCCCGCTTTCATCCGCCTTCCATGAACCGTTGCGGCTCAGCTGAAGCGGGATCGCGTCGGCGGCGGAAAGAGTTCCCGCCGCAGTCAGAAGAAGCATTGTCATCCATCTCTGTTTCATTGTAAAAGTTCCTGTTTGATTGATTTGCAATCCGGAATGCCGGTTTGTTATTTCAAAATCCATTCTGACGTGAACAGCGGAGCGCCGGAATAGCGCCGGTTTGCGGTGTGCCCATCCACGAAGAGCCAGTTCGACGACATGGCGTGGGCCCATGCTGGAGCATAAATATCCCCCCCTGGAACTCCAAGGCGGGATCCATCACCCGAGCTCCGGAAAGCGTTGATCGTCGTATTGATGCGTTTTCCGGAGTCTTCCATGGTTCCGGAGTAGCCGCACTCGCCCAGAATGGCGGAACCGGAACGGATCGTGTGCAGATACCGCCATTCACCCCGTTCCGTTGTGACGGAAGTATTCTGCCAAATCCATCCGCCGCTGCGCTCATTTGGAGGATCGGAAGAATTCCAGTAGTCGCAGCGGCCGGTCGCGGTGTACGGAGTATAGAACAGCTCGCCCGGAGTTGTGCCGGGAGTCCAGGTCAGGCTGTCGGTCGGAGTCCGCTGGGCGGGACAGAAAAAGATTCCGACCGGCGATCTCCAGTACCGGCTTCCGTCGGAGTGTTCCACTTCCGCCTTCGGGGTGTTCAGATAGCGTTCGAGATATCCGGTAAACGCCTTGTTGTTCCGCGCCTTCGGAAGAATGCCCGTGTTGTCGTTGGCATACATCACCAGTCCGACCCCGATCTGCTTCATATTGCTCAGGCACGACGACTTGAACGCTGCCGCCCTCGCCTTCCCCAGCGCAGGCAGAAGCATACCTGCAAGAATCGCGATGATTGCAAAAACAATAAGAAGTTCGATCAATGTAAATTTTTGTCCTGGGTTCTTCATGTTCCGCTCTTTCTGTTGACAAATGTCTGATTTGCATGGATGATCGGCTGGATCTCCTTCCGGAAGATTCCGGAGTGATCCCCGCGGTAAACTCTCCTGTCCAGCCACTCGATTGCGGCATTCTGCATCGGCGAGACCTCGTCGAGGCATGCCACCTTCTTTCCATGGAAGAAATACGATGCCGAAGATCTGTACGAAAGATAGGAGATCCCTTCCGGAACAGAGATTCCTTTTTCCGCAAGAAACCGGGCGATGTAGGGAGCAAGATAGTTTTCCGAATAGAGGGCCGTTAGACGGAACGTTTCCAGCACCTCCTCCAGCTGGGCGATGGAACGGTACAGCATGGAAGCTGCCGGATTCCGGCGAAGCAGTGTTTCCAGCAGGGCGCCGGATGTTGTCTGCGGATTTTCCGGCCAGTCTCTGTCCTCGTACGATGCCGCATAGTTGTGCAGATAACAGATCCGGTCGTGTCCGGAATCCGCGAAGACGTTTCCGAGCATTCTTCCCCGTTCGACGCGGGAGCTTGACAATGTGTCGAATGTCTCCTCCGCGCAAGGAGAGGTTTCCCGGTCGCCCACCACAAGAAGGGGAATCCTCTTCTCCCGCAATGCGTGCAGATGCGGCAGCACTTCGGCAACCGGACTGTCCCAGATAATCGCAACAAAGTAATTGGCAATCATTTCCAGCAGCCGGGCCGGATCATCCGAATCGGGCAGAAGAACGATTTCCGGAGTCATCCCGGACTCCAGAACCGCCATCCGGAGTGCCGGGGACGCCATGTTGTAAACATTGCGTCCCCCCTCATGAAGAAGTCCGATCAGCGGATAGCGGATAATCACATCTCCGGAAACGGCCGTATTGACAAATGTCCCGACTCCGCGCCGCGTCGTCAGAATCCGGGATTCCACCAGACCGCGGATCGCTTCACGGACCGTCATCCGGCTGACGCCGAACAGACGGCAGAGCTCATTCTCCGAAGGAATCTTTGCACTTTCCATCCCTCCGTGCTTCGCCAGATTGTAGAGGTACGCCCTCACCCGCATGTATCCTGGTATTTCCGCCGACATGATCCCTCCGGACTATACAACATATACAAGTTATTTTTCTTAATTATACAACATATCCAAGTTTTTGTCAAGGGGGGATTTTGAATTTTGAGAATTTTTTTCGGTGCATTCTCTCCGCCGGAGGACGGCCGATTCCCTGAACAGCGGAAACGGAGAATCCCGGAACCCCGGGGCGGAGAGTTTCCTTCTTCCGCAGAAATGACCGAAGGGAGAAAGAGCGGTGGATTCGAGTCGGAATGGCTCGGAGGGCTTGTCACATTAACGCCAAAGTTTCCCTGAAAAAGTCCGGCGGAGGCAATTGACTTTTCTCCGCTTTTATCGTACAATTATAGGAAAGAACAGAAAACGAAGGGAAGAAACGGACGATGAGGAAAATACTCTTGCGGGATGTTGCACAGAAAGCCGGAGTTTCGATCCGCACCGTCCTTCGCGTTCTGAACGGAGAAGAACATGTAAGCCCTTCCACACGCCGGCATGTTTCCGCCGTGCTCTCCCGGTACGGATACCTGCTGCGCCGGGGAAAACGCAGGGAAAAGCTGGTGATCTACGGGCGGGAAGGCAATCCCATGCTCGAACTGCTTCTGAAGGGAATTCTTCAGGATACCAGACGGAAGTTCGTTGTCCGGTCAGTTTGATGACAACATCTCGAAGAATATTGAGCTTGGGTGCGCTGTGCTGTCCCACAACATCATACTTCATATTGTCCTTGGCGCGGGTGAT
>CALXMJ010000361.1 GCA_944389445.1 uncultured Victivallales bacterium
CGGACCCATTCCGTTCCCAGACTGGGAACCCCCTTTTACGGCAGAATCCGTCTGCTGGAAGTGACAGGCGCAGCACTCGAAGAAACCGAAATCAAATCATACACAAACAGGAGAAACGCAGAATGAACCCCTCCCCCGTCCGTGAATCAGAATTCACACTGATAGAACTCCTGATCGTGATTGCGATCATCGCCATCCTGACCGGCCTTCTGCTTCCCGCGCTGAACAGCGCCCGCATAAAAGCGAGAAGCACGCAGTGCGCCGCGAATCTGAGGCAGATGGGCGGCACCGTAATCCAGTACACGATGGATTATGACGGTTATATTCCACGGCGTCCGCTGGTCTCCAATCCGGCACAGGAAGCCGCCTGGTTCTGGATCATGACCGGAGCCTATCCCGATCTCTACCGCGCAAAAGTCGACTTCAGCAAGAAAAACGGACGGAAGTTCTGGCACTGTCCGGAAGCCCCCCTCACCAGTTCCGAAGACTTCGGAGGGTTGTCGAATCCGAACAGCGGAAACTGTCCTTCCGACTACGGCAACAACTCCTCCTGGGGAAAACGGCAGTTCTCAAACGATGTAACATTCAAAATTGAAAGCTGCGCCAAGACGCCGAGCAGAAAATTCATCTTTGCGGACATCGGCGAAGAACGTCCCCAGATCTATCCGGTCTACATTACAAGAATGGTGGACGCGGCACGCCACGGAGAATCACTCAATTTCGTCTTTTTCGACGGCCATACGGAAAACCGACGCGACCTCTCCTATCTGACCCGATGGGGAGAAAACAACTGGGGCAATTTCAATGGAGCCAATGTCATGGAACGTTATCCATGGAATTGAAGCCGGGACATGTGGAACAGAGGGCGGTACGGAACTCCACCGGTCTCGGGACTCCATGAACATTATACGGGTACCTCGGCAACGGCAATTCATCCGTGTTTACCGGCGAGGTTCGAGAAGGGTATTTTCGGAACGGGGAGCGTGAAATCCCCGTCCGTTTTTTCGTCGACAGGGAGGGAAGACGCAAAAAAAAGCGCAGGTCTCTTTGACATCCGCGCAGAGTTGCGTTATATTAAGTTGAATCGGAGGGTTTGAAAATAACGGCGGCTGCCGGAAAAAAGGGAGGAGAATCATGGCAAACGATGCTTCCGGGGAAATGCCTCCGGTAATGATTCTCTGCGGCGGCAGGGGAACCCGGTTGCGCGAAGTGACCGAACAGCTGCCCGAACCGATGGTGCCGATCGTCCGGCATATCATGAAATCATATGCGGCGCGCGGCGTGCGGCGGTTCATTCTGTGTCTCGAATACAAACGGGAGTCGTTCATCGATCCCTTCGTGAATAATCACATGCGCACCTCGGATACAACGATCACGCTCGGACATGAACACTCCATCAGGATTCACGATGAAAACGACGAATCCGACGGGGAGGTTACGCCGGCCGGAACCGGCTTGAACACCATGACCGGCGAGCGGATGTTCCGCACAGCGCAGAATCTTCGCGATAAGGATGAAAATTTCTTTCTCATCTACGACGACGGCGTCTCCGATATCGATCCGGCGACTCTTTATCACCACCATCTGGCCTCGGACAAACTCCTGACGAGACCAGCCGTACATCCGGAGTCGCGATTCGGCGAAATGATTATCGACGGGGACGACGTGATAGGGTTCGAGGAGAACCCCGCTCAAATGTCCGGATACATCAGCACCGGCTTCATGGTGGTGAACCGGAAATTCCTGGTGTGTCACCTGAAATCGGATGAGGAGTTGTTTTCTGAGCGCGAACCCCTGCGGCGGTACACGGTCGACGGCAAAATGCAGATCTACCGGCATGAGGGCTTCTGGCAGTGCATGGACAATCCGCGGAAATATGCGCTGCTTAATACACTCTGGGAAAGCGGAAATGCCTCCTGGACGAAGTCCTGGAAGTGACGGGGGTGCCTGGAAGAAGAAAAGTGGGTGTGGGTGTGAATTTTATGAACGAAAAGGAACAACTCCGGGCGGAGATCCTCGAAAAGGTGCGGCGCTATTACGCGATTGCCCACCGACCCGGAATGGAGGCGGCCGGATTCGAACCGGGAAAGAGCCGGGTGAATTACGCCGGGCGCGTATTTGATGAGGATGAAGTTGTCAATCTGATTGATTCGGGGTTGGAGTTCTGGCTGACCTACGGGCGGTATTCGCGCGAATTCGAGAAAAAACTTGCCGCGTACCTTGATGTGCCTCACGCATTGCTGGTCAATTCGGGTTCGTCGGCGAATCTGCTTGCATTCATGGCGCTCACATCGCCGCTGCTCGGCGACCGGCGGATCCGCCGCGGGGACGAGGTGATTACCACGGCGTGCGGGTTTCCGACCACGGTGGCGCCGATTGTGCAGTATGGGGCCGTTCCGGTGTTCGTGGATGTGGAGTGCGCAACGTGCAACCTCGATCCAGCGCTGCTCGAAGGGGCGCTGTCGGAACGGACGCGGGCGGTGATGGTGGCGCATACGCTGGGCAATCCATTTGATCTGGCGCGGGTCAAGACGTTCTGCGACGAACACCACCTCTGGCTGATCGAGGACAACTGCGATGCGCTCGGGGCAAAGTTCGACGGGAAATTCACCGGGACGTGGGGAGATATCGGGACATCCAGTTTTTATCCGGCGCACCACATCACCACCGGCGAGGGCGGTGCGGTCTGCACCTCGAATCCCACCCTCCGGAAGATCATGCTGTCGCTGCGGGACTGGGGGCGGGATTGCTGGTGCGACCCCGGCGTGGACAACAGCTGCGGCTGCCGTTTCACGCGCCGGTACGGGAAGCTGCCGGCGGGATACGATCACAAATATGTCTACAGCCATTTCGGTTACAACCTCAAGGCGAGCGACATGCAGGCGGCAGTCGGTTGTGCGCAGCTGGAGAAATTGCCCGGCTTCGTCGAACGGCGGCGGGAGAATTTCCGCCGACTTTACGACCGCTTGTGCGATTTGCCTGAACTGCAGTTGCCAACGCAGCATCCCGCCGCGGAACCGTCCTGGTTCGGATTTCTGATTATTTTGACCGGAGAGGCGAAATTCCACAGGAACGATCTGGTGCGGCACCTGGAAGGCTGCAACATTCAGACCCGGAATCTTTTTGCGGGGAATTTGACGAAACACCCGTGCTTCGAAACGTTGAAGGAGAATGTCGATTACCGGGTTGCCGGGAATCTGGCGAATACGGACAGAATCATGAACGACGCCTTCTGGATCGGATTGTATCCGGGAATGAATGAGGCGAAAATGGATTACATGATCAATTCAATCCGGGAGTTTGTGCGGAAATGAGAGTAGCGGATTACATTTTCAAATATCTTGCGGATCATGGCGCAAGACATGTGTTTCTGGTGACCGGCGGCGGTGCGATGTATCTCAATGACGGGCTGCGTTGCGAGAAGCGGCTCACGCCGGTCTGCTGCCACCATGAGCAGGCGTGTGCGATTGCGGCGGAAGGGTATGTCCGGGCGGGAAACGGGCCGGGGGTGGTTTCGGTGACCAGCGGTCCCGGCGGCACGAATACTTTAACCGGAGTAATCGGTCAATGGCTGGATTCGGTTCCGGTCCTTTATCTGTCCGGGCAGGTGAAATTCGAAACGACCATCCGTTCCTGTCCGGAGATTACCGGATTGCGTCAGCTCGGCGATCAGGAGATCAATATCGTCGAAATCGTGCGGCCGGTGACGAAATATGCCGCATTCGTCGACGATCCGAACCGGATCCGGTATGAATTGGAGAAGGCGCTCTATCTGGCGAACAGCGGTCGTCCGGGGCCGGTGTGGCTGGATATTCCGCTCAATGTACAGGGCACCTTGATCGACGCGGAGGCGTTGGAAGGATTCCCTGTTGAGCAGCAGGAAAACCGTCCGGTTCCCGCGCCGGGCGAAATGGAACAGCTTCAAAAACTGATTGCCGGATCGGAACGCCCGGTGATTGTCGCCGGTCGCGGGATCGATTGCGCCGCCGAAGTGCTCTTAAACGTCTTTGCCGATGAGCTCTCTCGCCTGACGTTAAACTGCAAGATTTCGCCTGAAATCGTTTTTGAAGCCGTGCGCGGTGTGCACAAACGCGTCACGGGCGCTTACGCTTGTATCGCTCTGATTGCAGGCAAAGGTTTGCTTGCCTTTCGCGATCCGTACGGCATCCGCCCGCTTTGCTATGGCGTAAAGGAAACTGAAAGCGGAAGAGATGTGATTTTCGCCTCTGAGTCTGACGTACTTGAAGCTCAGGAATATCAAGATTTCATTGATGTGGCTCCGGGTGAAGCGGTGTGGGTGGATATGCAAGGTGAAATGCACAAAGCCCAATGCGCA
>CALXMJ010000362.1 GCA_944389445.1 uncultured Victivallales bacterium
CATGCTCTCCGACATTCACCCCGGTCAGAATCGAAGCCGTTTTTGGAATCAGGCCGCAGACGATTTCCAGAGTCCGCTTGATTTCCCCAAGCTGGAGATCGCTTCCTCCCGTCACCGTGACGATTGCCGCATCGGAACTTTCCAGCTTGCCGACCCCTCCGAGGAACGGGGATTCCAGCATGCGTTCCACAGCGATTCCGCAACGGTCGAGTCCTTCCGAGCCCTCCGCACAGCCCACACCGAGCCCGCAGGAACATTTCTTTCCCTTCAGCATCGCCATAAATCCGGCATAATCCGAATTCAGGGAATCTTCGCAGCTGAGGAGTCCGCAGACACCGACCGCGCTTCGGGCAAGCTCTTCGCAGGATTTTGCAAAGGCCTCCTCGAATGGAGTTTCGGAGGGCAGCATGGAAAACAGCAGATCGTTCGGGATCCGCATGACAATATCCGCGATCGGCAGCAGATCTTCGATGCACTCCTCAGCATTCTTCCGTCTGGCGAACGATTCAAAGGAGAAGGGAGTCACAAGCAGAAAGAGGGCGGGAATCTTCAGCGCGCGAGCAACGCTGGCGATGGTTCGGCAGCCTCCGGTCGCCACGCCGCCGCCAAGCCCGGCAACCGTCACGATCAGTTTTCTGCCTTCCATGACTTCCGTAATCGCATGACGTTCCTTTGCCACGGCCTGTTCCCCGCGGATGACATCCCCCCCGCAGCCGCTGCCTTCCCGCCATGTCCAGCCGGAGCCCGCCAGAATGCACTCCACACGTTTTCCCTCCTGCAGCGGAGCCAGAGCTTCCTTGTCCGTATCAATCGCGCCCAGCGAAAACGGACATCCTCCGGAAAGCAGGGAACGAATCACCCGGCAGCCCGCGCCGCCGATTCCGAAAATCAGAACATCTTCCGGTTTGTTCATATCTTAAATGCCTTCGTTACATCTTTCAGTTTGTTGAAAATTCCGCCGAGCCCCTCCAGCGCATCCGCGACTTTTTCGATTCCGATCATGGAACCGCTCCGCCCTTCAATCTGAAGCGAATAGTTCAACGCGCCGAGAAGAGCGGAATAACGCGGATCGTCAAGTCCCGTGACCGCCCCGCTGAACTCAAGCGGATCTCCTTTCCGGACATGGGTCCGCAGGACCCCGCGGGCACATTCCAGAACCGCCGGAATTTTCGCACCGCCGCCCGTAACCACGACTCCGCCGTTCATATAAGGCGAAAGCTTGCGCGCATCCAATTCCTGGCGGAGAATGCCGAATATCTCATTCAGCCGAAGTTCGGTGATCTTTTCAAACGAACCTACCGGGATGTTGCGGAAAAGCTCGGATGAGACCGGCAGTCGCAGGAACGCTTCGCCGCTGCGCTTCAGCTGATCGATTTTTCCCTCCAGGAGATATCTCCGCGCCTGCTCCTGCGTCAGATCAAGCCCGACAGCGAGATCGTTGACGAGATTGTCCATGCCGACCGGCAGAACTCCGCTCATGAAAACGCCCTCGTCATGAACGAAAATATAATCCGTCGTTCCCGCGCCGATATCGATCAGCAGGGTTCCCTGCTCCTTCTCATCGTGAGTGAGAGTCCCGTAGGCGGAGGCGATTCCGGCGAAAACCGGGACAATCTCCTGTTCGAATCCGAGCTCCCGAATCACGGTGCGCATGGTGTTCAGCCGGTTCCGCTCCGCCAGAATGATATGAATAAACGCGTCCAGCCGGTTCGCGGAATGCCCGACCGGATCCTTGACCCTGGTGTTCATATCCAGCATATAGTAGGAGGCAAACGACTCAAGGTGCATCTGATCCGGTGCAAGGGAAATGCTTGACGCCTTCCCGACCGCCTCCTCGACATGTTCATCGGTAATGAGTCTGTCGGGTCCGTAGAGCATCACATTTCCCTCTCCCTGCCGGGAGGTGATTCCCCTGCCGGAAACCAGATAATAGACCCGTTCGCGGTCAAAGGTGTTTCCTGCGGAGTTGTCCGCATCCTCCAGAGCGCCGGAAAGGGCGCCGATCGCGGCTTGCAGATCCACAATCTCGCCTTTGACGATGCATCCGTTGGAATCGCGGCTTCCCGACCCGAACACCGTCGGGGTGCCGCCCTTGTCGCTTCCGCCGTGCAGAGCGCATATTTTGGACGTGCCGAATTCCACAATTGTAAAGTAATCTCTGCTTTTCAAAGCCATATCCACCACCAGTGTCGTTTCCCTTTTCTGTGCATCGGAGAAATATTACATCAGAATTCGTTTTTTACGAGTGTTTTTCAGAAAAAAGATGGTTTTTTTCATTCCATCCGGAAAAACCTTTGTTTCGGGGATTGACAAATGACGGAAAGTCTCTATAATAAGAGAATCCCCGTTTTATGTAATCAACATCGAAAGGAAACAGCATGAAAGCATTTTTACTGGCGGCGGCCGCAATGATCGCATTCTCATGCGGCGCAAAGGATCTCAAGGTCCTGATGGTTGGAAACAGTTTCTCCCAGAGCGTTCTGGCCTACCTCCCGAAGCTGGCGGCGGCAGCACCCGACTGCAAGCTCAAACTCGGACAGGCCATGATCGGCGGATGCACCATGGAACGTCATTGCAATGAATTCAAGAAGGCGGAACAGGATCCGAAATACAAACCCTACTGGACCAATCTCACGCTGGATCCGAAAAATCCCAAAAACCACAAGGCAAGTCTCAAGGATCTGCTGACCGCCGACAAGTGGGATATCGTCACCATTCAGCAGGGCAGCCATCAAAGCTGGATGCCGGAAAAATTCGGTCCCTATGCGGAAGAGCTCATCGGCATCATCCGGAAATACGCCCCGCAGGCGGAAATCGTCGTTCATCAGACCTGGGCATACCGTTCCGACGATCCCCGCATCGCCCCCGGAAAACCCGGATGGAAGTTCGAACAGAAGGGCATGTACGACCGGCTCACTAAAAATTATACCGATCTGGCGAAAAAACACAACTACCGCATCATCCCTGTCGGCTATGCCGTTCAGCTGAGCCGCGAGAAATCCCCGGTCAAGTTCCGCAACTATGATCCCGCGCTCCTCAAGACCCTGAATTTCCCCGATCTGCCGAGCCAGGCCGGCGATGTCGTCGGCAACATGTACTGGGGAAAGAATAAGAAATCCGGAGAAATGCAGATCCAACGCGATTCCATTCATCTCAACAATCGCGGAAACTATCTGCAGGGATGCACCTGGTTCATGTTCCTCTTCAACAAAAAAGCGGCTGACGTGAAATTCATTCCGAACAACATCGGCGATAAAGATGCCAAATTCCTCGCGGAATGTGCGGAAGAAGCCGTCGCAAAATTCCCGCAGGTCAAAAAATAACAGAATATCCATTCCCGCCGGGTATCTTCCCGGCGGACTCATTTTCCGGAGCGTGCCTGTCCCTCCGGAAAATGAAATCAACCGTTCAGCGACGTAAGGAAACAGCATGAAAGCATTTTTACTGGCGGCGGCCGCAATGATCGCATTCTCATGCGGCGCAAAGGACCTCAAGGTCCTGATGATCGGAAACAGTTTTTCCCAGAGCGTGCTTGCCTATCTGCCGAAACTGGCAGAGGCCGCGCCGGACTGCAAACTCAAACTCGGACAGGCCATGATCGGCGGATGCACCTTTGAACATCATTGCAAAGTATTCGAACAGGCGGAACAGGACCCGGCTTGCAAGCCCTACTGGACCAATCTCAGACTTGATCCCCGAAATCCGAAAAACCATCAGGCCAATCTCAAGGAGCTGCTGACCGCCGAAAAATGGGACATCGTCACCATTCAGCAGGGGAGTCATCAGAGCTGGAAAGCGGAAACATTCGGATCTGATGCAGATAAACTCATCGCCATCATCCGGAAATACGCCCCGCAGGCGGAAATCGTCGTTCATCAGACCTGGGCATACCGCTCCGACGATCCCCGCATCGCTCCGAAAAATCCCGCATGGAAATTCGGACAGAAGGAAATGTACAACCGTCTGACCGCAAATTATATCAATCTGGCGAAAAGATACAATTTCCGCATCATTCCAGTCGGTTATGCCATTCAGATCAGCCGGGAAAAATCGCCGCTCAAATTCCGCAACTACGATCCCGCCCTTCTGGATACCCTGAACTTTCCCGATCTCCCGAATCAGGCGGGCGATGTCGTCGGAAACATCCATTGGAGGAAAAGCAGGAAAACCGGCGAAATGGAGATCCGGCGCGATACCTTCCATCTCAACT
>CALXMJ010000363.1 GCA_944389445.1 uncultured Victivallales bacterium
TAAGGCACCATGTTCCGGAAGCGACATACGCCCAGTTGTCGCCGGAAGCGGGAGCCGCCGCCACACCGGAGGCAGTATCGTGGGAACCGACCATCACACAGGGCACGCCTTCCAGACCTTTGACTCCGGAGAAATCGCATGTTCCGATTCTGGTTCCCGGCTGAGTCAGAGGCTTCACACAGCGGCGGGGAAGTCCAACGGCGTTCAACAGTTCATCGGACCAGTCGGATTTGGAGCAGTCCAGCAGCTGGGAAGTGCTGGCGATCGTGAATTCATTTGCCAGAACGCCGGAAAGACGATAGGCAATGTAGTCGGGAGTGAAAAGAAAATGTTCCGCATTTTTTGCGTAATCCGGATTTTCCTTCTGAGCGGCGTAGAGCTGATAAACGGTATTGATATCAAGCACCTGAATACCGGTCAGCTTCTGAATGCGTTCGAGACCGAATTTTGCATTGAATTCCTTTGCCATGCCGTTGGTGCGTTCGTCGCGGTAGCAGACGGGATCGGCAAGGCGGTTGCAATCCTTGTCGAGCAGGACATAATCCACGCCCCAGGTATCGACAGCCACGGCATCCGGTTTCACTTCCGCGGCGCCTTTGGCGAGTCCGGCTTTGATATCGCGGATCAGCGTTTCGATGTCCCAGCGAAGGTGTCCATCGACCATACGACTTTCATTTGGAAAGCGGGAGATCTCCTCCAGATCAATTTTCCCCGCATCGGAAATGGAACATCTCATGACTCTGCCGCTTCCGGCACCGATATCGACTGCAAAACAGTTAAACATTTTCTTTCCCTCTTTTGTTGAAATTTACAACAGAATCCAACCGTTTTCCTTAATATATCAGGGATGCGGAGGATTCGCAAACGGTTCTTTTCTTTTTATACGAACAACTCCGGTTCCTTCCGCTCCATGAACGATGTTTCCAGACGCTCCCGCAGAGCCGGAATCCGCGGGTCTTCAAAGCGTTTTGCATGAACCGGGCAGTTTTTCACGCAGGCACTGCAATAGAGACAGCCTTCCCCCACAATTTTTGGATCGTCAGGATGGATGATTCCCATCGGACAGACTTTCACACAAAGTCCGCAACCGGTACAGGCATTTGCGGTCACCGGACGGATCGGCTCCCCTGCCGGCATCCGCTCCCGGTAAGGCATGTTTCCCTTTACAACAGGAGCGGAAAAATCTCCGGACTCGATTTTCTGCGCGATCCGTTCCGCAAAAGAAGCGGCGATCCGCAAATCAGCGGAATCGGGACGTCCCGCAGCCAGCTTCACGGAAAGAGAATGTTCCCCGATGAACGCTCCGGCGGCAATCACGGAAAATCCATCCGCCGTCAGGCGGTTTTTCGCTTCCAGCAAAGCATCCTCATACGCCCTGTTGCCGTAAACGCAGAGAGGCACAGCCAAAGCGCCGTTCCCCTTCATTCGATCCAGAACGCCATCCAGGACCTGCGGAATGCGTCCCGCATAAACAGGATAAGCAAAAATCACAAGATCCTCCGGAGCGAATGCATACTCTTTTGCCCGGGCATCCGGACGTGTCAAATCCGATTCCGCAACGCTGCTGTTCCAGCGGTCCGAAAGAACGGATGTTATCTTAAGAGCAATCGTCCGACTCGTCCGGGTCGGACTGAAATACACGGCGGTCAAGTTTCGTTTCATTCGGCAATCTCCTTTCTCCTGTTCGCTCTGCAAGACACTGCGGTCCGATATGGACTGCGCAGCTCATATTCCATTCCGGGCGGAAGGCTGACTTTCAGCGATCCGTCACGGTACTCGACCTCAATCTCCCCCTGGACGGAAGGCACCGTTCCGGAGACAAATGAC
The DNA here is from genome assembly GCA_944389445.1 of uncultured Victivallales bacterium. Classification (GTDB taxonomy): domain Bacteria; phylum Verrucomicrobiota; class Lentisphaeria; order Victivallales; family UBA1829; genus UBA1829. The sequence continues at coordinate 1,828 of CALXMJ010000363.1, forward strand.
AAATCCCCGAAACAGGGCGAAATCCGGATTTTCTTCCATCCGGGCACGAGCGGAACAATTCCCATCACGGAACGCACCAGCTGATACGCCGGAGTTCCGCCCCAGGCATGGGAGTAATCGCCGCAGTTCCAGCACTCTTTCAGACTATCGGGATGTTCCGCGACCATCCCTTTCCACCGTTTCAACAACTCAAATCCGTACCGGGAAAAACGATCCGTCCGATGGAGAGCCTCAAACACATAATGCATAAAGTAGGGCTGCGGCTGAATCAGCGAAGCATCGGTAAAAATTTTCTCCCACAGAGGGTCGATTTTTTCCTCGGGGACCAGGCCATACGCCAGGGCAAGAACATTCGTGTGCACCGTAAAGGAACGCTTTCCGTCATCGGGCGGAAGCCATTGCGAAGGAGCGACTTTCGTTAAATACGGAATTCCGTCGCAGAAACATCCCTGCTCATCCGACCACAACAAGGGAAACGCGTTCTTCAAAGCTTCCGCACGCTCCCGGCAGAGCTGTTCCCGCCGGGTCCGTCCCAGAATCCCGGCAAGAAAAGCCCCTTCCTGCAACGCATTGAAATAGAAGGCGGTAAGACATCCCATGCCCCGCGAAGCAGGCGGATGATGATAGTTGAATCCGCCGCCGTTCACCCAGTCGATGAACATGTAGTTCGGAGCTTCGGAAACGAGACCATCCGTTCCGACGAATCCGGCAAACCGGTCCAGCACCGCTTCGATCTGGGGGAAAACGGCTTCCGGAAGTTCCGCATCTCCGGTATTCCAGTAATAATCCCGCACCATGTCGATGAAAAAGAGAGAATAGGAGGTGTGAAACATGAATGCATTTTTCTGCTTCAACAGCAGTGAAGTGCGCAGAATATCGGCCGCGGCAAGACGAGTCTCTCCGTAGAGGGAATAAGCGATCTGCGACTCAATCCGATAATCGCCCGTACACCCCAGTCCCTCCTGATGCACCGGAGAATCCAGATGCAGACGCATCATGCACATGCGCATGGTTTTGTCGATGCAGTCGCGAATCGCCACCAGATCGGGATCGGAACACTGGAACGGCGCGGTCGCTCCAAGAGGAAATCCCCGGCGGTACGCAGTGACGGATCGAATCTTAACCGGAGCAGAATGTTCCGAGGAAAACGTTCCGCAGGAAACCCTGATTTGAATGTATTTGAAAACATTCAGACGGGTGGAGCGGAACCGGTGCGTTCCGGGAGCGGTCGTATATTTTTCAACGGTATGCGTCACCCCCGGCACCTCCTGATATTCCAGCTGAATGGAGGCGCCGCCCGCCGATTCGACTTCAAACCCGATGTGAGCCGCAATCTCCCGTTCGAATTCCAGCTGGAAGGAAACCGGAGGCCCCGGAAGATCCGTCAGAGTCATATCGCCGGAACAATCGGCATAAGGTTTCAAAGTTTCGAAGAGGAGACGTGCCTTCCGCGGGGAAAGCACACTTTCCGCAAGCGGGGGCAGATCCAGTTTCCGCAGATTCCACTTCGCACAAAGTCCGGGAGGAAGTTCCTCCGCGGGAATCCATCGGGAAGCATCGAAGGAAAGGGAATGATAATCCCCGCAAAACAAATCGGCATGCCAGTCCATGGTGTTCCCGAAAGCAGGATTCAGAAAGGAGCTCCAGGAGGAATCGCTCCGCAGGAGAGAGACTCCGCCGGATTCCAGCTCAAATGTGAATCCGGGATGACCGACGGAGTAATCGGTTTGAGCATCCGGCGTTGTGAGCACCTCCGCAACAATCACATTTTCGCCTTTCTGAAAATAATCCGCGACATTCCGGGAATCGAAGAACCACCAGTCCGGCGGTGTGGAATTGCCATAATCGCCGCCGACTTCCACGGGACCGTCGTCGAGGAAACGGCCGTTGATGAAAAGACGGCACTTGCAGTCGCCGGAGAAATGCGCGGTCAGATCATCCGGCACAGACTCCAGGAAAAAGATCCGGCGGAATACCGCCATCGCCGGACGCGGACAGCAGGAAAGATCGAAGACGGAAACCCTTGTTTTCTGAACCTCGGGAAAAATAGAATGGTCCAGCCAGATCCAGGAACGGGAAAGATTCATCGCGCACCCCTTTTTGGTTGATTGGGGTTAATATAGGCGGGGGATTGCGGATGTCAAGAAGGGAGAGACGTTTTCGCGGTTGAAAAACTGGAAGCGGGCGATTTCAGTATTCCCGCGCAAAGGCCATAGGGAGTCAGGCGGAAATCGTAAACATCACAGAATTCAAGAGCGGCACGAAGAATCATCGAGCCTCCCGCCAGAGTCTCGCGCATATTGGGATCGACGCCCGGAAGGTGTCCCACCTCCTCCGGAGAAAGCGCGATCAGGCTTTTGCTCAGTTCCACTACGGCGGAGGTCTTCTGCGGCAGTGCGGCAATGGTATTCCAGTTCAAATTCACCTGTTTGCTGATAAGGGAGTTGCAGGCGAACGGAAGCGCCCCCACCGCCATCAGCTCCGGCGCGACTTTCAGCGAGCCGAGCCATTTATGATACGATGCGGAGAGCGGTTCCAGTTGTTTTGCGATGTAATTGCGCAGGGCGATCTGGCGGAAAAAGCTCAGGCCATGCTTGTCGAGTTCAAACTTCCGGACCAGCTGTCCGGCGCCCAGACTGAGTTCAAATGCGCCTTCGATCTTTCTGGCATCTCCGAATGCGATCTGGAAAGAACTGAATCCGCAGTAGACGGTAATCAGCGGCAGATTTGTAAAGGCGTCGGTCATGGCGCCGATGAAATTCAGTCTTGCCTCGTCCCGACCGCAGAGCAGCTGCGGAAAAACGCCGAATTCACGCTGACAGCCAAGCAGAAGCTGAGTCCGGTTCACCGTGTTGCGGAAGGAGGAAGAGGCACAAAGACGACACTCCGTTGCGCCCTCTCTGCCAGCAATCTCATGCAGCTCGTGAAGAGCCTTGAACGCACGCTTCATCCCCTCTTCGGAGAGCTGTTCCAGAGAACTGTCATCCCCGGTGAGTTTTGTGAAAGCGGTGAATTCGTTAACCGTTTCAAAAGAGTTTCCATCGGCTGCGACACGGCCCACAAGCATCTGGATGGTATAGGCTCCGATATAGACAGCGGCGGAAATCTTATCATTTATTGGCATATTTTTCACACTTTCACTTGCTTTTTGCGTGTTTTCTGTCATTAGTAATGTAGCTCTGAAAATCAAATGTGCAAATCAAAAGATTTTCA